>JAURVW010001302.1 GCA_030655275.1 Solirubrobacteraceae bacterium | reverse complement strand
ATCGGCGATGCGGGCGAGGTCGGCGATGCGCTGGCGGATGCGGTGGCCCTCGGCGTCGTCGAGGGCGGGGATCTTCACGGCGCCGGCCGCCGTGTGGATCGAGAGGTGGGCGAGGGTGAAGCGGCGCGCGAGCGGGCCCTGCTCGAGGGCGACGTGCTGCACACGCGTGATCGGGACGACCGTGCGCGTCACGATCGGCCAGCCGTGCTGCAGGTCGATCTGCTCGTCGCCGACGGCGTACCACCAGATCGCCCGCCGTTTGGGCTGCACCACGGCGACGTCGAACACCGCCAGGAGGAGCGGCACGAGCACGAGCGCGGCGCGGGCGATCGTCGGTAGACCGGGTACGGCGATCGCGATGCCGACCGGGATCACGCAGACGAAGAACCAGGTGATGCCGCTCGTGAGCTGCCAATACGGCACGACCCGTTCGGGCAGTGGCGTGCGCTCCACGTCTCCGGGGAGCGGAGCGGGGAGAGGCTCGTCGTCCATCGGGCTCGACCCTAGCCGGTCGCCGGGTCGGGCTCAGCGGCGCGCCTGGGCGACCCGACGTACCCGGACGACGGGCCGTTCGTCGTGGCCGGCCAGGTGGTTCGACGGTGGCGCCCAGGTGAGATGCGTGCGTTGCTCGTGACCGCTGCGATGGGGCCGTCGCTGGTGGGGCCGGTGCCCGCCGGCAAGGCCGAGCACGGAAGCCGAGGTCGGGGTGAGGGAGCCCGTCGGGGCCACGGGCCGCGCCGGCAGTTCGTCGTTGTTTGGGGCCGCCGGAGGCCTCGTGCGCAGCCGGGTGGAGGCCCACGTCGCAACGCGGTGCTCGATCAAGTGCCAGCTCAGCGCGCCGAGGATCGTCGCGATGCCGAACACGACGGCAAAGGCCTCCCACGGCGACTGCGGCCAACGCTCGTCGTGGCGCAGGACGTAGAGCACCGGCATGTGCCAGAGGTAGATGCCGTAGGAGTAGTCGCCGAGCCTGCGCAGCGGCGGGCTGCCGAGCACCCACGCAGGGCCCTGGGCGACGGCGGCGGCGACCATCGCAAAGCCGACGCCCGCGGGGAGGTCGCGCAGCACGTGTCCGGCGAGGCCGGTCGAGTCGTGATGCCACCAGCCGTCGAGCACGACGAGGGCCGCGCCGGCGACGAGCAGGACGGTGCGCTGGGCGCGGTCGATGGTGCGGCCGTGCAGCAGGGCGGCGGTCGCGATGCCGCAGGCGAAGATCGGAAGGTAGGTGGGGAGCGACGCGACGAGCAGCGGGTCGTCGCCGGTGAGGTGTGCGTAGGTCGTCCACAGGAGCCCGAAGGCGGTGAGCGCGGCGGCGACGACGAGCGCGCCGGCGCGGCCCCAGCGGCGGATCGCGGCGATCAGCAGCCCGCCGATGACCGGGAACGCGACGTAGAACATCACCTCGACGCCGAGCGACCACAGCGGCGGATTGAGTTGGCCGGCGGTCGCCGTCGCCTGGTTCTGCGCGAACACCGCGAACAGCGGCAGCTCGTTGAACCCGATCGCCAGCGGGTGCTCGATCGATGCCATCACGACGTACGAGGCGACCACAGAGATCCAGTACGCCGGCAGGATCCGGGCGGCGCGACGCACCGCGTAACGCCAGAGGTCCGGGGCGGGCCCGCCGTGGAGCCCGACCTTGATCCAGGGGGCCGACACGAGGTAGCCCGAGAGGACGAAGAACATCATGAGGGCGAGGCCCATCGCGCCGACGGTCTCGTCGAGGAGGATCGGTTGCGACGCGTCGTGGGCGCCGCTGAACATCCAGACGTGCAACAGGACGACGGCTGCGGCGGCGAGGCCGCGCAGCCCGTCGAGCCCGTTGGCTCGGGGGAACGAGTTCATAAATTCAGGGTTACGGGTCTTCCTGGGAAAAGTCCCCGATTCACCTGAGCGTCCCTGGGCAGGTACCCGGGGTTAACGAGCCGTTGGGCGAGCGAGTCACCGGCACGGAACCGGCCAGATCGGGCAGGTCTCGTGTGTGTTCCCCCGCCCGAAGCGCCCGCGAGGCGGGCATCGACACCGATCCGGCCGGTTCGAGCGGGTCTCGTGTGTCTGCCCCGCCGGGGCGGCCGGTCAGCCGGCGGTGAGTTCGCCGCCGAGGCGCGGCCAGTCGCCGACCCCGCCCTGGGCGATCACGTAGAGCTCACCGTCGGTGAGGCGGTCGAGCACGGCGGCGGCGTGGACGGCGCGGACGCCGGCCTTGCAGATCACGGCGGTCGGGATGGCCGGGTCGAGTTCCTCGGGCCAGGTGGCGACCTGGTCGTAGGGCACGAGGACGGAGCCGTCGATGCGGCCGGCGGCGAATTCCTCGGGCGTGCGGACGTCGAGGACCTGGATCTCTTCGCCCTGGAGCATGAGCTCGTACAGGTCGGCGGAGGTGAGGATGCGGAGTTCGGCCATTCGCGGGCTCCTTCGGGGCGCCTGCCGGCGCGGAGCGGGAGATCCAGGAATCGAACCTGGCGCAAGGGTTTTGGAGACCCCTATGTTACCGATACACCAATCTCCCAAGAGGAGGCGCACGGCCGAGAGCGCATCGTAACCGACCGCTCGTGGCAACGGTCCGCGGGGGTGGGTTCCCTGTCACCCGGGCGACCGACTTCATCCTGCTCGCAGGCATCCCGGCCACGGATCGCTCGTCGAAAACGCGCCGAGGGGCGGAGCGCGATACGATCGCTCCCAGCAGCGTGCGAGCGAGGTGTTAACGGTTGCACACGAGCCTTCCAAGCTCATGGAGCGGGTTCGAGTCCCGTCGCTCGCTTGCTATCACGGGGAGTGGCGCAGTCTGGTAGCGCACCCGGCTGGGGGCCGGGCGGTCGCAGGTTCAAATCCTGTCTCCCCGACTCGAGGCGAGAGCCTCGGTCAACCTCACGAGAAGGGTCCGCGAGAGCGGGCCCTTCTGCGTTTCGGGGGTCGTCGGACATCCGCCACTCGGCGTACGTTGAGAGAGTGCTTCGCCGTTCGCTCGTCCTCGCCGCTTCGACCGCCGCTCTGACGGCAGCCGTGCCCGCGACGGCGCTGGCGGCCGAGCAGTGGTGCGGCCCGTCGGGCGACACGTGCACGTCGGTGAGGAAATTCAAGGGCGTGCGGACGCTGTCGTTCGCCACGTTCGCGCTGCGCGGGTCGGTGGCGATCTGCGTGACGGCCGCGGAGGGCGAGGCCGTCTGCAAGACGCGCAAGCTGAGGCGCGGCAAGTTCGACCTCTACAAAGCGTCGCTGAAGTGGTCGTCGAACTACCCGCGGGATCCGGCCGGGAAGCGCAGCGTCACGTTCGAGATCGACGGGGCGAAGGTCGGTCCGGCGCTCACCTTCACCACTGGCAGGAAGTAGTCGGGGCGCCTCGAGGCGCGTCCCGCCCGGAACCCTGCCGGACCAGCGGCAGGCACCCGGCCAGCATGCGCTGACCGGGTGCGGAAGCGGCTAGACCTACCTGCAGGTCTGCTTCGGGAACGTGCCTTTCGCGCCCGTCGACTTGCGGTTGCCCTTCAGCGTGACCGACCGGTACTTGCCCGTCTGCAGGTCGTACCGCACGCCCGCGACCTTGAAGCGCACGGAGTCGCCCTTGTCTACGGCCGGGATGCGGACCGCGCGGCACGAGGCCGCGAGATCGAACCCGAGCATGCGGCCGTCGGCCAGCGTGGCGGAAGCTGACAGGCGCGAGGCACCGGAGACCTTCGGCAGCGCGACGACGACCGACGTGCCGACGCGGCGGGCGCGCAGCTTGGCGGGGCGCGAGGGGAGACGCTCCCGAGAGGCGCGGAACGTCGCGATCGTCTTCGTCGTGATCGGTATGCCGTCACGCGAGACCAGCGCCTCGATCTGCCGCTTGCCGCCCGGTCCACGCGACGGCGTGAACGTCAGGCGGGCGCACATCAGACGACGGCCGTCCTCCAGGGGAGCCGTGCGGGCACAACGCTTGCCGCGCACGTTCTTCGCGAGCGTGCCGCCGATGCCCTCGCCGCGCTCGGCGAGGCTCAGCGAGGCGCCCTCGGGGAGGGCGTACTGCACGGTGACCTCGCGGCGACCGCCGATCTCGCGCTGCTGCCCGAAGAGGACGGAAGGCGCCTGCAGTTCGGAACGTTCGATCGTCGTCGGGGTCGATGCCGCACCCGGCGCGGCCGTCACGGTCCAGTCACCGGCGGCAGGCTTGATCAGCACCACGTTCGTCGTGCCGTCGTCCGCATTCTCTGCCAGGACGTAGCGGCCCTGCTCCTCGCCCACGGTTCCGTTCGCCGGCGAGGTGATCGTGGCGCCACCCGGACCGTTGAGGACGATCTTCGGCGGGCCATTGGTGCCGCCGACCCGCAGCGCGATTGCCTGCGTGCCGGGTGCGATGCGCTCCGAGAGGCTCGGCGCCGCCACCTGCGCCCGCGTGGCGCGCGCCCCGCGAGCGGCGATGCTGCGCTTGGCGCTGTACGGCGCGAGATCGCACGTGTTGCCGAGGGTGGACGCCTTTCCGCCCCAGATCTTGCCGAGGCCGGCCCTGAACGTCTTCGTCTCGGTGCGGGTGACGACGACGAACCGGATGAGTCCGCCCGAGCTCTCCTTGACGATCAGCTCGTCCGGAAGCTTGACGGTGATGGTGCCGAGGTCGATGCAGCCGGCGACTCCCGTGCTCGAGAGGAGCCCGGTCGCCGACTTGCAATTCGCGGTGCCCTCACCGAGGCAGCCCTGAACGGTGCCCGACACGTTGAACGTGTCGTTCCGCGGCTCGATCCAGCCGGCCACGTTGCCCCTGACGGACCCCACGGTGCCGAGCTCGATCTTGGAGTCCAGGCCGAAGGTCACGTCGCCCCAGGCGTTGAACCCGACGTTCGCGGACCCGAGCAGGGTCTGGTTGAAGCTGACGTCGCCACCGACGTCGACCGCCCACGGCCGGTCCTCGGTCGCATCGGTGTAGGTGATGCTGCCGTCGAGGGCGAGCTTGCCGCCGAGGGCGTTGATCCCGAGCGTGCCCTTCACCTTGAACGGCGGCGGCGCCAGACACAGGCCGAAACCGAGTGAGTTGAGGAAGACCCCCGGGACGATCGGCACCGAGGTGCCGAGGCCACTGACGTACCCGCCGAGCTTGGAGACCTCGCCGCCGGCCAGACCACCGAAGGCGGCGAGCCTCGTCTGGGAGGTGGTCGGGAGCTCGACGACGGCGCTGGCGTCGAAGCGGTCGGAGTCGACGGCGGTCGCGCACTCCAGGTACGGCTTGCCGTTGAACTCCGGCGCCTTGCACGGCTCGACGGCCTGGCCACTCGCCGGGACGTACGAGATGCACGCCTCCGGAACCTTCAGGCGACCCAGCCACACGTCCTTCACCTCGACCTTGAGGCCGTCGTAATGGACGCCGCCTGCGTCCACACGGATCGAGGCGGCGCCGGAGACGCCGCCGGAGAACTTCGAGGGTCCGGCCGTGAAGGCGGGCGGGAGTTCGACGTTCAGCGGGAACGTCGCGTAGTACTTGCCCGCGGTCGTCAGGCCGAGCTTGATCGAGATGGATCCCGCGACGCGGAGCTTGAACAGGCGCGCGTACGACGGCACGGAGACCTCGCGCAGCACGGCTTCGGTCCCGGCCTTGCCGGCTGGGAGCGACCAGTCCATGTTGCCCGAGAACGGGATGAACCGATCGACCTCGATGGCGGCGTTGTCGGACTTGATGTGGCCGCCGGGCTCGTTCTTGGTCGGCCCGGTGATGATGAGGCGCTGGCCCGAGTCGGCGAAGGTGATGCCGTTGAGGGACACCTGATCGGTCGTCTCCCAGCGATCCGGGTTCGAGCCCGTCTTCGTGAAGCATCCGGTCGTCGTGAACTCCGAGAGCGCGAACGCCACGCGGGCGCACGCCGGCGGCGCCGGGCTGGGGGCCGGGGCGGGGACGTCCGGAACGGGCGTCGAGGCCGGAGCGCTCGGGGCCTCCGTCGGAGTCGGCGCCCCCGGGGCCGGAGTCGGCGTCGGGGTCGTCGCATCGGGCGTCGGCACCGGGGTCGGAGTCGGCGTCGCGGTCGGGGTCTGCACCGAGACGGTGCGGGTGACGGTGCGGGAGTGCGCGGGCGTGGCACGGTCCGAGAAGGTCACGGCGACGGTGTAGGTCCTAGCCGTCGGGAACGCATAGGAGAACGTCCGCATGTTGTTGGCCGCGGGATAGGCGACGCCGTTGATGGTCCAGCGATAATTCTCCCACGGTGCGCCGACGCCGCCGGAAGGGGCGACGGCGATCCGTGCGGTCTCGCCGGGGCTCGGGGTCTCGGGCGTCACGCTGATCTCGCCGGAGATGGCGGGCTTGAACGTGAACGTCTTCTGATCGCTCTCGGTGCCGCAGGACGTCCCGTTGCCGTAGGTGTAGACCACGGAGACCGAGATGATGTGGGCGCCGGCGGTCGCGACGGTCGTGGTGAACGCGTCGTTCAACTGCCCCGGCTGCCCCGTCCGGGTCGGCAGCGCGGTGCCGTCGATGCTGTAGGTGAAGGACTGTCGGACGCATTCCTTGCTCGTGGTCGCCGTGAGGGTCACCGGCGAGCCTGCGGTGGGGTTCGGGTCGTCGATGCTCAGCGTGACGTCCGCGGACGCCGTGGCTGGCACGCCGAGCGCGAAGACGAACAGCATGAGGAGCAGCGTGGGCAGCGCGCGAAGCTGCCGCCCAAGCTGGAACGGGGGATTCATGCGGACGAAAGTACCGGCGTGTTTACTAGGACCCGTGACCAGTCTTTCGCCACGCAGCCGCCCGTCCCGGGCGAGCTCTCGGGCGCTCGGGCGATGAACACCTCGGGGCCACGAGGGGTCGCGGGCGACGCCGACGGCTGGCCCCTGCTCGAGCGTGATGGCGATGTTGGCGCGCTGACCGAAGTCGTCGCGGGCGCGGGCGAGGGGCGCGGCGGATTCGTGCTCGTCCGCGCGCCTGCCGGGGTCGGCAAGACGCGGCTGTTGGGCACGGCGGTCGACCTC
>JAURVW010001267.1 GCA_030655275.1 Solirubrobacteraceae bacterium | reverse complement strand
GGCGGCGGTGGCTTCCGCGATCGTGATGACCGTGGCCCGCGTGGCGGCGGCGACCGTCCCGGCGGCGGTGGCTTCCGTGACCGTGATGACCGTGGCCCGCGTGGCGGCGGCGACCGTCCCGGCGGCGGTGGCTTCCGCGATCGTGACGACCGCGGACCCCGTGGCGGCAACTTCCGCGACGGCGGCCCGCGCCCCGGTGGCGCTCCCCGGCCGAAGAGTGGCCCCGGCCGCCCTAAGCCATTCGATGACCGCGGCCGTAACGAGAACGACGACCGCGAGCGGTAGAGACCGCCTAGCGTTCTCCACCTGACGACGTACCTCCCCGAAGGACCCGAACATGCCTGGACCGCAGACTGAACGCAGCCTGCCCGAGCGATTCGGGCCCTACGGGGGCCGGTACGTTCCGGAAACGCTGATCCCCGCCCTCGACGAGCTCGAGCAGGCGTGGATCTCGGCCTCGGCCGATCAGGCCTTCATGGCCGAACTCGACAACCTCCTGGCCGACTACTGCGGTCGTCCGACGCCGCTCTACCTCGCGGCGCGGATCTCCGAGACGGTCGGCCACGAGGTGTGGCTCAAGCGTGAGGACCTCATGCACACGGGGTCGCACAAGCTCAACAACGCCCTCGGGCAGGCCCTGCTCGCCAAGCGCATGGGCAAGCAGCGGATGATCGCCGAGACCGGCGCCGGTTCGCATGGCGTCGCCAGCGCGACGGCCTGCGCGCTGCTCGGCCTCGAGTGCATCGTCTACATGGGCTCGGAGGACATGCGCCGCCAGGCGCCCAACGTCGAGCGCATGCGCATGCTCGGTACGGAGGTCCGCGCCGTGGAGGACGGCACCCGCACCCTCAAGGAGGCGGTCTCCGCCGCGATCCGCGACTGGGTCACGAACGTCGCCGACACCCACTACATCCTCGGCTCGGCCGTCGGCCCGGCGCCGTACCCGGCGATCGTGAAGGAGCTGCAGCGGCGCATCGGCGACGAGTCCCGCGAGCAGATCCTCGCGAAGACCGGTCGCCTCCCCGATCGTGTCCTCGCCTGCATCGGCGGTGGCTCCAACGCCATCGGCATGTTCGCCGGCTTCATGGACGATCCGGGCGTCGCGCTCGTGGGCGTGGAGGCTGCAGGCGACGGTGTCGACACGCCCCGCCACGGCGCGCCCCTCACCGTCGGCGGTCGCCCGGGCATCCTGCACGGCTCGCTCTCGGCGATCATGCAGGACGGCGAAGGCCAGATCATCGAGGCCCATTCGATCTCCGCCGGTCTCGACTACCCCGGGACCGGCCCCGAGCATGCGTGGCTCCGCGACAGCGGCCGCGCGCAGTACGTCGCCGTCACCGACGACCAGGCCGTCGCCGCCTTCAAGCGCGTCGCCCGCCTGGAGGGCATCGTGCCCGCACTCGAGACCGCCCACGCCTTCGCCTACGTGTTCGACGGCCCGCACGACACGTCGACGTGCGACGTGCTCTGCCTCTCGGGCCGCGGCGACAAGGACCTGGCCGAGGTGCTCGCCCGTGACTAGCCCGCAGACCTCCGAACGCCCGGCGAACGCCGGCGCCGACCGCATCGAGGACGCAATCCGCGGCGCGAGTGGTCGCGCGGCGCTCATGCCGTACGTGATGGGCGGTTTTCCCAACCTCGCGACCTCCGTGCAGATCGGTCTGGCCTGCGCGGATGGCGGGGCCGACCTGATCGAGCTCGGCATCCCGTACAGCGACCCGCTCGCGGATGGCCCCGTGATCCAGGCGGCCGGCACCGTCGCCCTGCAGAACGGCGCGACGTTCGACCGCATCCTCGGCGTGTGCAAGGAACTCTCCGAGCGCCTGCCGGTCGTGATCATGACCTACGCCAACATCATGCAGGCGAGGGGCGTGCCGACCTTCTGCGCGAAGCTCGTCGAGGCCGGCGCCTCCGGCGTGATCGTGCCCGACCTGCCACCGGAGGAGGCCGGCGAGCTGCTCGTCGAGGCCGACCGCGTCGGCCTCGCGCTCGTGCCGCTGATCGCCCCGACCACCCCGGACTCGCGGCTCGCCCTCGTCGGCGGTCGCGCCCGCGGGTTCCTCTACCCCGTCTCGGTGAACGGCATCACGGGCGAGCGCTCCGGCGCCTCCGCCTACGAGGCCGTGATCGACCGCGCCCGCAGCGCCACCGACGTTCCCGTCGCCCTCGGATTCGGCATCTCCACGGGCGAACAGGCCCGCGCCGCGGCCGACGCGGGCGCCGACGGCGTGATCGTCGGTTCGAAGCTCGTGCGGCTCGCAGGCGGCGAAGATCCCGTCACCGCGGTGCGCGAAGCCGTCGAGGAGCTGGCCCGCGGGCTGGATCGGTAGGATTCCCGGCCATGGGACTCATCGTCGCTTCTACCCTGTGCCTGGTCCTCTGGCTCGTGCTCTGGGCGCTCGGCATCTTCGCCGCGCGTGACGCCGGCATCCTCGCCTTCAGCCTGTTCCTGGTGGCCGTCGCGGTACGCACCGTCGGCGAGCAGCTCCGGGCCCAGGACACCGACCTCGGGTGAGTCGCCGCGGGAGGATCGCGGCCGCCTGCGCCGCGCT
>JAURVW010001264.1 GCA_030655275.1 Solirubrobacteraceae bacterium | reverse complement strand
AAGGTGCTCCGGGGATCGATGCCCAGTCGATCGCCGAACTCGCGGCGCGCTGCATGCAGGCCCGGCGCGGCGTGATCGTCGCGGGCCGCGGAGAGCGGTCCCCCGAGCTGGGCTCCCTCCTTCCCCGCCTGGCGAGTCTGCTCGGCTGGCCGCTGCTCGCCGACCCGATGAGCGGGGCGCGTCGCGGAGCGCTCGCCGTCGGTGCCTACGACCTCTTCATCGACGCCGAGTCCGGCCGCGAGCTCGTGCCGGACATGGTCCTGCGGGTCGGGGACCTGCCCGTCTCCAAACCGCTGCGTCACTGGCTGGCGTCGACCGCGGCGGATGCCCACCAGGTGATCCTCACGCCCGAAGCGATCTGGTCGGATCCCGACTCGGTTGCCGGGCGGTGGCTCCTCGGCCATCCGGGCCGGCTCGTCCGCGCGCTCTCGACCGCCGTGAGCGCGGCCCGCGAGGGCGTCACGGACGACACCGCCGGCGTGAGCGAGGCCGGCTGGACCGACCGATGGGTCGCCGCCGAGCAGGAGGCCCTTGCCGACCCGCGCGCCGTGGCGATCCTCGGCGCCGAGGCCGACACGCCGCTCACCGAGTCGCTCGTGGCGCGCACCCTCGCCACCGGCCTCGGCGGCGATGCGACCCTCGTCGTGGGTGCGTCGCTCCCGATCCGCATGCTCGAGCGTTGGGCGCCGGCGGTGTCCGATCCGCCGCGCGTGCTGTCGAACCGGGGCGCCAACGGCATCGACGGCGTCGTGTCGACGGCGTTCGGCGCCCTCGGGGCGGCCGACTCCGGGCGACGCGTCTTCGGCTACCTCGGCGATCTCACCCTGCTCTACGACCAGGGCGGGCTCGCCGGCGCCTCGCGCCTCGGCCTCCCGCTCCAGCTGGTCGTGGTTAACAACAACGGCGGGCGCATCTTCGAGCGCCTGCAGGTCGCCGACGACGCCGGCGCCTCGTTCGAGGAGCGCATCGCCACACCCCATGGCCTCGATCTCGCGCACCTCTCGGCCCTGCACCACCTCGAGCATCTGCGGCCCTCGACCGTTGCGGAGCTGCAGGCCGCCATCACGCTCCCCGCCGACCGACCGAGGCTCATCGAGATCCTCGTCGGCGACGCCCGCGAGTAGGGCGGGTCGGCGCATCTATTGCTCCCAACGTTCGCGGCGTCGTGTCCCGACGCCGCGATTTACCTGGATCTAGGTGCGGATTTCCGCTGCTGAGCAGCGGAAGTCCGCACCTAGATGTCGGTGTACCGCGGCCCTCCGCAGTTGTCGGATGCTGTTGCCGCAGCTTTGTGGCAATCGCGTGCCCTTTCGAGGACCGCGGTACTCGACGCTCAAGCGTTGGGGAGTTCCGAAGATGAGCGCGACCGATGGATCGCTGCAGTCGCCACGCAGCAGCGGCGCCTGATCACCACGAAACAACTCAGCCGTGTTGGGCTGAGCGAGGGGTCGATCCAGTCGCGAGTTGGTGCGGGGCGTCTGTTCCGCGTGGTCCGCGGTGTCTACATGGTCGGCGTGCCGTCACTCGACTGGCATGCGCTGCGGCGTACCGCGCTGCTTCGAGCCGGGCCGGCGGCCTTCCTCGACGATCTCACGGCCGCACAGGTGCGAGGCCTCTTGCCCGTCAACCAGACCCTGGCGACGATCAGTCGGCCGAACGGAGGCTGGACGCAACCGCTCAGGACCGACTTCGACGGCGTCTGGGGCGGCCCGGGGAGCATCGTCCTTCGCCCCGGCAAAGCGGCGCCCGGAGAGATCGAGCGTGTCGACGGTGAGGCCATTGCGTCGCTGCCTCGCACCTTGACCAGCATCGCTGGCAACCATCCGAGGCAATTCGAGCGGGCCTGGCGCGAAGCGCAGTACCGCAGCCTCATCAACTGGAACGTGATGCGCCGGTATGTCGACCTCACCCACCGGAACGGCATCGACCTGATCGCCGCCAAGGTGCAGGCACATCTCGGCGAAGGGCTCGGAACCCCCGACAGCCCGGCGGAGTTCGAGATGGTCCAGATCCTGCTCCGTGCCGGCGTACCGGAGCCGCTCGTGAACCACGTGATGCTCGTCGCGGGACAGGAACGCCGACCGGATCTCTACTTTCCGTTCGCACTCCACGTCGTCGAGATCGACGGCTGGAACGGTCACAAGACGCAGGAATCGTTCGAGGACGACCGTCAGCGGGATTCGGACTTCCGCGAGATCGGCATCTCGACCCAGCGATTCACGGCACGACGGGCGCAGCGGGAGCCCGAGCGTTGCGCCCGACTGGTGATGAACGAGCTCAACGAGCGCTCGCGGCTCGTGCGCTCCGGGCACCTCCGGCTCCGTCATCCGTAACCGTCTGGGACCTCACGGGCCGGGATCGAACGAGTCCTCAATCGCTCGACTCGAACGACCCGACCACCCGACCACCCGCACGACGTGCCGACCGCACGACGCGCCGAGACCACACGACCCGCCCAGGCCACACGACCCGCCCAGCCCACACGACCCGCTGGCGCAGCGCCGCGGACGACGCGCCCGCGCAGCGATCGAACTCGAGGGGGGGGCAACACACCTATTTCCAGGTGACAGTTTCCGCTGCTATGCAGCGGAAACTCTGACCCGGATAGAGGTGCAAAGGCTTCTCGCCTCGACGTCAGGCCGACGCCCGACGCATTCGCGCGGCGCACCAGACCGACGCTCGACGCATTTCGCGCAGACCGATGCTCGATGCGCTCCGCGCGGCTCACCAAGACCGATGCTCGACGCCCTGCCTGCCGACGCCCTGCGCCGCGCAGCGCGCGGCCGGTCTATGGGCGCAGGGCGCTCAGGACCGCTTCGAGCTTGACCTCGGTCTCCGCGAGTTCGGAGGCCGGGTCGGAAGCGGCCACGACGCCGACGCCCGCGAAGAGGCGGGCGGTGTTGCTGCGGATGACGCCGCTGCGCAGTCCGACGAAGAACTCTCCGTCGCCGCTGCGGTCGATCCAGCCGAGCGGGCCGGCGTACCAGCCGCGATCGATGCCCTCGAGATCCGGGATGGCGCGCAGGGCGTCGGCGCTCGGCTCGCCGCCGACGGCAGGCGTCGGGTGCAGGGCGCCGACGAGGTCGAGCAGGCGGGCGCGGCCGTCGAGCTGCGCGCGGATCGGCGTCGCGAGGTGGTGCACGTTCGCCACGGTCGCGATCTGGGGCTCCTTCGGCGCCGTCACCCACAGGGCATGAGGCTTCAGCGTGGCGAGGATGCGCTCGACGACGAGGTCGTGCTCCCCGCGGTCCTTCCGGGATTTCAGCAGCTCGGCGGCGAGATGCTCGTCCACGGTCGGATCCGGCGAACGGCGGGTGGAGCCGGCCAGGGCGACCGTCTCGACCCGCTGCCCGTCGCGCCTGAGCAGGAGTTCGGGGCTCGCGCCGACCATCGCGGCGTCGCCGCGTCCGAAGCCGAACACGAAGCACGCCGGAAAGCGTTCGCCGAGGCGCGTGAGTACGTGCGAGACGTCCCACGGCTGGTCGGATTCGACCTCGACCTCGCGTGCGAGCACGATCTTGGTGAACTCGCCGGTCTTGATGCGCCCCACGGCCCGGGCCACGGCCTCGGTGAAGTGTCCGGCGGTGAGGACCGAGCGGACGACCGGATCGGCGAGGAACGGGTCGGCCGGCTCGGGCTGGTCGGGGACGAGGAGCGCCGTGACGAGCTGCGCCTCGGCGAGTCGCTCGGTGGGGTCGTCGCCGGGCGCGACGGAGACGGTGACGGTCAGGGCAGCGCGACCCTCGTAGGTCGCGATCGCGACGGACGGGACGACCAGGTCGCCGCCGCCGAAACCGTCCCACGTCGAGCTGGTGCCGCCGCCGGGCGTGAACGCCATGCCGCCGACGAGCACGAGGCCGGCGCCCGGGATCCCGTCGGCTGGGTCGGCGAGCGCCGTCGACGCAAGGGTGTGCCAGCGGTCGGCGAGGAGCCTGAAGCGGGAGGTCGCGCCCGAGCCGACGGCGATGGTCGATGCCGCTCCGAGGGCGAGCAGGCCGCGCCCCCTGCGTTCGGGCTGCTCGATGAGGGTCCAGGGCGCTCCGGCGAGGCGGGCGCCGCGGAGGACGTCGCGCAGCGAGGCCGGAAGGTCGACGCGCGCAGTGGCGGAGACGAGCAGCGCCTCGCCACTCTTGCGGAGTGCGGCCTTGTGGATGCGTGTGCGGAGGCGATCCAGCGACGGCGCGTCGAGGGTGAGCGGACGATCCGGGCGATGGGTCAGCACATCACGGCTCATCTCCTTCGCAAGCTACGCGATTCCGGCGACCCGCACTGGTCAGACCGCGCCAACCCCGACGCGCCAGCATCGCGCGCCCGAGAAACGACGAGGGACCGCCCGCATCGCTGCGAACGGTCCCCTCCATCAATCTGCTCGTCATCGTTCTGAGGTGGCTATCGCGCCGCAGATCCCGTTCGTGTGCGAGTGGTTTAGGCGCCTGCGCCGGGCCGCTCGCACGCGGACGGGAGATGCAAGCGAGAGCCGCCTCAGATCAGGTTTCGTCGCGGCCGCGGGAGATAGCGATCTCGCCGGTGCGCATCATCTCGATGAGGCCGAACGGGCGGAGCATGTCCTCGAGGGCTTCGATCTTCTCGTTGGTGCCGGTGACTTCGATCACGAGCGAGCGCTTCGTGATGTCGACGACCTTGCCGCGGAAGATGTTGCAGATCTGCAGCACTTCGGCGCGGTGCGGGCCGTTCTCGACGCCGACCTTGAAGAGCGCGAGTTCACGGGTGACCGTGTCGGCGGGCTCGAGGTCGCGGATCTTCAGGACGTTGATCAGCTTGTGGAGCTGCTTCGTGACCTGGTCGATCGGGTGGTTGGCACCGTCGATCGTGATCGTGATGCGTGATTTGTCGTCGTCGTCGGTCGAGGCGACCGACAGCGAGTCGATGTTGAAGCCGCGGCGGGCGAACAGGCCGGCGATGCGCACGAGCACACCGGGGCGGTTCTGCACGACGAGCGACAGCACGTGCTTGCGGCCGGAGCGCGCACCGGCGGCGGCTGCCTGCAGGTCGGCGAGGCTGATGACTTCTTTGGTTCCGGGATCACCCATGATCTGGCTCCTCTGACTAGCCGACCATGTCCCGGGCGGCTGCTCCGGGAGAGATCATCGGGTACACGTTCTCTTCGCGGGCCACGCGCACGTCGACGAGCACGGGGCCGTCGGTCGCGAGGGCGCGGCGGAGATCCTCGACGAGGGTCTCCTTCTTCTCGAAGTGGAAGCCGCTCCAGCCGTAGGCCTCGGCGAGTTTCATCCAGTCCGGGAAGGGCGCCTGCTCGGGGCGCAGGTCGACGTGGGAGTAGCGCTTCTCCCAGAAGAGCTCCTGCCACTGGCGGACCATGCCGAGGTAGCCGTTGTTGAGGATGATCACCTTGACCGGCAGGCCTTCCTGCGTGGCCGTGGCGAACTCCTGGATGTTCATCTGGATCGAGCCGTCGCCGGTGACGCAGATGACGAGGTCGTCGGGGTTGCCGACCTGGGCGCCGATCGCGGCCGGCAGGCCGAAGCCCATCGTGCCGAGGCCGCCGGAGTTGATCCACCGGCGCGGTTCGGGGAAGTGGTACCGCTGGGCGGTCCACATCTGGTGCTGGCCGACGTCGGACGTGACGATCGCCTGGCCACCGGAGGCCTCCCAGATCGCGTCGACCGCGAACGGCGACTTGATCTCGGAGTCGGTGGACTCCTCGTAGGCCAGCGGGTACTGGGTCTGCCAGGCGCGGATGCGCTCCCACCACGCGTCGAGGCGGGCGGGGTCGGCGTCGAGCGACTCGTACTCGGGAACGAGCTTGGAGAGCACCTGCTTGGCGTCGCCGACGATCGGGATGTGCGCGGGCACGTTCTTCCCGATCTCCGCCGGATCGATGTCGAGGTGGATGAACTTGGCGTTCGGGGCGAACTCCGAGAGCTTGCCGGTGATGCGGTCGTCGAAACGCGCGCCGATCGAGAAGATCAGGTCGGCTTCGTCGAGCGAGTAGTTCGCGGTGCGGGTGCCGTGCATGCCCGGCATGCCGAGCCACTGGTCGTCCGGCGCCGGGAAGGTGCCGAGCGCCATGAGCGTGCAGGTGACCGGCATCTTCGACACGGCCGCGAGCTGGCGGACCTCGTCCTCGGCGCCGGCGGAGATCGCGCCGCCGCCCACGTAGAGCACGGGGCGACGGGCCGCCGCGAGGGCGCGGGCCGCCTGCCGGATCTGCTTCATGTTGCCCTCGAACTTCGGCTGGTAGCCGGGGAGATCGAGGGGCGTGAGCTGGCCGACGACGTAGTCGATGTCGGCCTTGGAGAGGTCGGTCGGGATGTCGACGACGACCGGACCCGGGCGACCGGAGCCGGCGACGTGGAAGGCCTCGTGGATCGCCTGCGGGATGTCGGCCGGATCGGTGATCATCCAGGAGTGCTTGACCGCCGGCATCGTGATGCCGAGGATGTCGGCCTCCTGGAAGCCGTCGGTGCCGAGCAGGTCGGTGCGGACCTGGCCGGTGATGAAGACGACGGGGACCGAGTCCATCATCGCGTCCATGATCGGCGTGACGAGGTTCGTCGCGCCCGGGCCGGAGGTGCCGAGACAGACCGCGACCTTGCCGGTCGACTTCGCGTAGCCCTCGGCGGCATGCCCGCCGCCGGCCTCATGACGCACGAGGACGTGGCGGATGCCGGCGTCGACGAAGGCGTCGTAGGTGGGAAGGTTCGCGCCGCCGGGGTAGCCGAATACGACTTCGACGCCCTCTGCTTTGAGGCACTCCATGATGGCGTCGACGGCTCGCATTCTTGCTTCCGATCTCGGGTCTTTGCAGGGGTTCGTGGAAAGACAGGGCGACCCGCTCCTCCTTGCGGAGAGGCCGGAACGCGAGCGCGCGCCCCCACGAGGACGCGCCCATCCCATGAGGGTAGCAACGACGGACCGTCTCATGCCGGAAATGGGCGGTCCGGCGCCGCGGCGTGCGCGGTCAGGGGGCGGGCCGCGTTCGGCGCCCGCCCCCCGGCCTCACGCGATGACCGCGGTCACCTCCGCCTCCACGAGGATGCCGGGTTCGAAGAGCACGTCGACGCCGATGAGCGCAAGCGGAGGCGATGCGAGGTCATACGTCTGGGCTGCGCGCCGCAACCCCTCGTTGAACGCGTCGTACATCTCACGCTTCCACCCGGCGGCGTACCAGGTCATCCGCACCACGTCGTGGAACGTCGCACCGGCGGCGTCGAGCGCCGTCGCCACGTTGCGCACCACCTGCTCGACCTGGCCGGCGAGATCGCCCGGGGCGACGAGGGTCCCGTCCTCGTTCCACGACACCTGCCCGGCGATGTGGACCTGGCGGGTCCCGCTCGCCAGGGCGACGTGGTGGTAGAGGGGCACGCGGGTCAGTCCGTCGGGGTTCAGCAGGCGGACGCCGTGGTCGGCCGGGGTCGCCGGTCGGGTCGGCGGAGTCGCCCGGTCGTCGGAGGACGCCTGGTCGGGCACCCCGCTCCGGACGGGACCGAGGAGGTCGTCCAGGCCGATGCGCTCGTAGAAGCGGCGCCGCACGGCGTCGCCGAGGCGGTTGACCTCCTCCGCCCCGTCGCCCGCCGGATCGATGTGCACGCGAAAGGGTCGCTCGCCCACGGGCAGTTCGACGACGCGCGCGATCTCGACCGCGACCTGGGCCGGGTCGGCATCGGCCGGCGACAACGCCGCGAGGCTGCGACCGACGTCGTCCATGAGGTTCGGCAGGACGGCGTCGTACGCCGCCGTGACGTCGGCATCGACCGGCGTGCCGGCGTTGGCGAAGTGGTTCGTCCCCGTCGTGAACGAGCCCGGGACGATGATCACGGAGTCGATCCCGAACCGCGAGACCTCGGCGGCGTAGGAGACCGCCAGCGCGTCCTCGGCCGCCTTCGCGGCGAAGTACGGCGCGAGGTACGGCGGCGTGCCGCCACGGGTGCTGGAGGAGCCGACCCACACCAGCAGGCCCGAGCCCTGGGCGCGCAGGTGTGGCAGGGCCGCGCGGTTGACCCGCTGGGTGGAGACGACGTTCGTCTCGTAGACGTCGACCAGTTGCTCCGGCGAGAACGCCTCGGCCGGCCCGAGCACCATGTGCCCGGCGTTGTGCACGACGACGTCGATCCCGCCGGCCTGCTCGACGATCTCCGCGACCGCCCCCTCGACCGACGCCTGGTCGGTCACGTCCATCGCGAGGGGATGCAGCGCGACGCCGTGATCAGACGCGTAGGCCGACGCCTCTGCCGCGGCGCTCGCGTTGCGCCCCTGCGGGTCGCGCATCCCGGCATACACGGTGTGTCCGGCATCCGCGAGCCGGCGGACGGTCATCGCGCCGATCCCGCTCGAGGCGCCGGTCACGACGATCGTCGTGTTGCGTTCGTTCTCGGATGCGGGCATCACGCCACCCCACCGTTGACGTAGACGACCTGGCCGTTGACCCACCGGGCCGGGCCTGCCAGAAACGCCACCGCCTCGGCGATGTCGTCCGGTTCGCCGAGGCGCTGCAGCGGGGAACGTGATGCGAGCTCGTCGATGGCCTCCTGCGGCTTGCCGTCCAGGAACAGCGGCGTCGCGGTGGGGCCTGGGGCTACGGCGTTCACCGTGATGTCGCGGCCTCGCAGCTCGCGGGCGAGGATCAGGGTGAGGGCGTCGACGCCGCCCTTCGTCGCGGCGTAGGCGCCGTAGGTCGGCGGAGCCAACTTCACGACGGTCGAGGAGAAGTTGACGATCGCGCCCCCGTCGCGGAGTCGCCGGGCGGCCTCCTGGTTCACGACGAACGTGCCGCGCAAGTTCGTGCGTACGAGCCCGTCGAACTCGTCGAGGGCGAGGTCCACGAGCGGCGTGAGGCGCATTGCACCGGCCGTGTGCACGACCACGTCCACTCCGCCGTAGGCGCGCTCGGCTGCTTCGAAGAGTCCGGCCACCTCGTCCGGCTCGGCGACATCCGCACGCACGGCAAGGGCTCGGCCGCCGTCACGCTCGATGCCGTCCACCACCTCCTGCGCCTTGCGCTCGCTCCCGGCGAAGTGCACGACGACGGCGAACCCGTCTCGCGCCAGTCGATGGGCGACGGCGCTGCCGATGCCGCCGGAGGCCCCGGTGACGATGGCGACGCGAGGGGTGGTCGGCTGCTCAGGATCGGTCATGTGGTGGACCCTGCTCCAGGGCGAGCCACACGGACACTCCACGGTTGCGGAGTTGCCGCGATCGACACGGAACCCACTTTGCGGTGCGGCCCGCGGGTACTAACGTCCTGCCGACCCCCATGCCGACCGACGCGCCCGATCGCTTCCCAGACCTCGCCGTCGCGCCGCCCGCCGGTGCAGCGCCCACGCTGGTCTCGCCACAGAGTTTCGGCGCGGCCTCCGCGCTGCCCTCCGAGCTCCTCGCCGACGGCGCGTCGCTCGGCTGGGGCTCGGCCCTCGTGCGCCGGTTCTCGGACCCCGAGTCCACGGAGGGGTTCGACACCCCGCCGAGCCCGGACGCGATGGTGTGCACCAACCTCAGCGGCACCTTCACGATCGAGAGCCGCCGCGGCGACCGGTGGGTCCGCGAGTCGTACTACCCCGGGGCCGTCGGGCTGACGGCGCCCTTCCGCAGCTCGACGCTCCGGTGGCACGAGAGCCAGGCGGGGCCGGTGCGCTCGTTGCACGTCTATCTGGCCGCGCCGCTGCTCGACGAGATCGGTCGCGCCCTCGGGCGGCCGCGGGTCGTCGAGGCGTTCCCCGACGCCCTGCGGTTCGACGACCCGACCACCGTGGCGGCGATGTCGGCGCTCGACGGCGCCCTCACCGAGGGCGTCGGTCCGCTGGTCGGCGACACCCTTGCCTACGGCCTCGCCGCGCACCTCCTCGGTGGCAGCGACTGGGCCGCGCTGCGCCCGCGCGATCCCCATGGTGCGTTGGCCCGCGAGGACCGCAACCGGATCGTCGACTTCATGGAGGCCCACCTCCACGAGGCCATCACGCTCGACGCGTTGGCGGCGCTCGTCCCCATGAGCAAGTACCACTTCCTTCGCAGCTTCTCGCTGTCGACCGGTCTCACGCCTCACCGGTACCTGCGTCAACTGCGCCTGAGGCGTGCCGCCGAACTGCTCCGTCGCACCGAGGATCCGGTGGCCCGCATCTCGGTCGCCGTCGGATACGTGAACTCCGCGAAGTTCGCGGCTGCGTTCCGGGCGCAGCATGGGGCCTCGCCGTCGCGGTACCGCGAAGCGCACCGGCCGAGCCGCCGTACGCCCACTCCACCGGTCCTCGTCGAGAGCGAGGCCGACCGCCTCGAGTCGGACGCCGTCGCCGTGGCCGCCCCGATCGCGCGTTGACGCTACCCGTCGGGCAGCGGCGCTCAGACCTCGCCGGCGGCGCGCATCCTGCGGAGCTCGTTGACCGACGGGAGGATGGCGTCCTCCGAGGGGTACTCGAGCTCGGTTCCGCACTTCATGCACTGGGCGGCGTAGGCGACGGTAACCGTCTGGCAGGTCGGGCAGAGGCGCCGTGCCTCGTCGTTCTCGTTGCGTGCGAGAAAGGCCGCGACGTTGCCGAGCACCGGCAGGACGAGCCCGACCGAGAACCAGATCCAGAACGACATGCCGCGCTGGCGGGCGATCATGCCGGCGCCGAGCGCGCAACAGAGGGCGAAGAAAGCGTAGGCGCCGCCGGCGAACTGCATCACGGGACACGCTACCGGCCGCCGGTTCAGGCTGCGGCAGCGAGCTCCGGGGTCGCGTCGGGTGAGGTGGATGCGCAGGCCACGCGGTTGCGGCCGCCGCGCTTGGCCTCGTAGAGGCGACGGTCGGCGGCGGAGAAGACGAGCGCGTAGTCGAAGGGCTGGCCGGTGCAGGTGCCCTCGATCCCGATCGAGATCGTGATCGGATGGCCTTCGACGGGCGAGCCCTCGACGGCCGAGCGCAGGCGTTCGGCCACCGCGACGCCGTCGCCCGGCTGCACGCCGTCGAGGATCACCACGAACTCCTCCCCGCCGACCCGGTAGATCGAGTCGTGGGTGCGCAGAGCGGCGCGCAGGCGCTGGGCCAGGCCGATCAGGACCACGTCGCCCTCGGCGTGCCCGAAGGCGTCGTTGACGGCCTTGAAGTGGTCGATGTCGAGCACGAGCACGCTGGTGGCGGGTTGGTCGGCGCGGGAGAGTTCGGGGACCCGGGCGCCGAGCGCGGACCGATTGAGCATGCCCGTGAGACCGTCGGTGATGGAGGCGGTGCGGTGTTCGCGCACGGTGCGCCCCAGCGCCTCGCCGACCAACGCGTTCGCGACCACGAGCGCGAAGGGGACCGCGAGGATCACCGGATTGGCGGCGATGGCTCCGGCGTCGATCAGCAGACCGGAAGCGCCGGCGGTGACCAGGGCGGTGAGCGCGAGCAGCGACGTTCCGACCCGGTTGGCCCCGGCGGCGGCGCCGAGGATCACCGCAGAGGCGAGCGGAAGGCCGAAGAGCACCTGCGGGTCGGCGAGCAGCGCACTCGGGCATCCGGCGACGACGATCAACATGAGGCCCGCGAGCGCGGGGTACTCGGGGCGCCGAAGCCGCGACGCCCGGCTCGCGAAGACCTCCCAGACCAGGCTGGCCAGCACTGGCGGGACGAGGAGCCACCACTCGACCCAGAAGCCGGCGACGAGCAGGCCGACCGTCATCACGGCGCTGCTGAACTGCTCGTCGGCGCGGCCTCGCTGCAGGACGTCGAGCATGTGCGCGCGCTCGACCCCGTCGCGGGCCAGCAGCGTGCCGTCGACGCCCCTCGGGCGCCGCGGATGGGCGCGGCGCGGCCGCCGGCCATCGGGGAGATGCGCGTGTCGGGCGTGCGGGTCGAGGGGCAGGGCCAGGGTCGACGACGAGGCGACGATCGAGCGGTCGCGCTCGACGCGCACGCAGTCGCGGCCGCTCTGCTTGGCCGCGTAGAGCGCGGCATCGGCACGGGCGAAGAGGGTCGGGTAGTCGAGCGTCTCGCCCGGCTCGGTCTCGGCGACGCCCAGGGAGATCGTGCAGGAGAGCCCTTCGATCGGCTCGCGGGCCACGACCTCGCGGAGCTTCTCGGCGAAGGCGGCCGTGTCCTTCGCTGCGCGTTCGGAGAGCAGGAGGACGAACTCCTCGCCGCCATAGCGGTAGATGCGCCCGTCCGGGCCGGTGGCCTCGCGCAGCCGCCGCGCGACCTCGACTAGGACGGCGTCGCCGGTGGCATGCCCGTAGGTGTCGTTGACGGCCTTGAAGCGGTCGAGGTCGGCGACGATCAGGCCGACGCGTTCGCCGGCGACGGCCGCGTGGTGGGCCATCTCGGCGACCCGGCGGTCGAGGGCGATCCGGTTGTGGAGGCCGGTGAGCGGATCGAGGACCGACGTGCCGCGGATCACCGTCTCCGCGTCGCGGCCGGCCATCGCCGTGTGGACGGTGATGATCACGAGCATGCACGGGAGGATCAGCATCGGCGGCATCGCCGTCACCTCCTCGCGGTAGGTGAGCAGGGCCACGCCGACGATCCCCGCGCAGCCGGCGAGTCCGGCCGACATCGAGATCCGCCGGGGGAACATCGGCGCCATGCCGAGCATCGGAAAGGCCGGCAGGGCGAGCAGATACTCCTTCGGCCCGTCCGCGAGCGCGATGCACGCGAGGATCGCCGAGAGCGAGAGGAGACTCGCGGAGAGCAGCCAGCGCTCGGGCCGAGCCCGGCGCCCGAGACCGGTCGTGAGGGCGAAGTAGGCGACCAGTCCGAGCAGCAGCGGCGCGGCCGCGAGCCAGCCGTAGACCGCCCCGATGATCAGGGCCGTGAGGCCGAGGACCGCCGAGCCCGCGAGCAGCGCCGGGCGGAGCCGACGGTCGAGGTCGAGCCACCGTGCGCGCTCGGCCCCTTGATCGACGAACTGGTCCATTGACCTGCTATCGGTCGGGCGACCCAGAACCTGGACTCGGGTCGAGCCCGTGGTGGACGCCCGCCCGGGGGCAGGTCGTCCCCCGGGTTGCGGGCCGGCCGTTCGGCAACGGCGCCCCGGTCGGCGCGGTAGGACCTAGAGGCCGAGCAGGCCCCGGGCGATCTTCGTGACTTCCTTGCCGTCGGCGCGACCGCGGGTCTCCTTCATCACGGCACCGATGATCACGCCGATCGGCTTCATGTCGCCGGACTTCAGCTTCTCCGCGACGTCCGGGTTGGCGTCGAGGGCGGCCTGGATGATCGGGGTGAGCGTGTCGCCACCACCGACGGCGCCGAGCCCCTCGGACTCGACGATCGCGGCGGGGTCTCCCCCACCTTCGACGAGCTTGTCGAGCACGGTGCGCGAGCCGGAGCTCGTCACCTTGCCGTCGGCGACGAGCGCGACGAGCTGCGCGAGCGAGGCCGCCGACGCCTTCGAGTGCGTGAGGTCACCGTCCTCGAGGCGCGCGACGAGCTCGTTGCAGATGAGCGCGGCGACGGCCTTCGGGTTGGAGTCGTCGGTCTTCAGCGCCTCCTCGAAGAGGTCGCCGAGCTCCGGGCGCCACGACATCTGGCGGGCGGCGCCGGGCTCGACGCCGAGGCCGATGAAGCGCTCTTCGCGCTCGTGCGGCAGCTCGGGCATCGCGGCCCTGGCCTTCTCGACCATCTCGGTCGTGACCACCACGGGCACCATGTCGGGCTCGGGGAAGTAGCGGTAGTCGTGGGCGTCCTCCTTCGATCGCATCGAGGTGATGGCCTCGGTGCGCGGATCGAAGTGGAGCGTCTCCTGCTCGACCGTGCCGCCGGAGCGGAGGATGGCCGTCTGGCGGGCCACCTCGGCGCGGATCCCGCGCTCGATGAACCGGAACGAGTTCATGTTCTTGAGCTCGGTCTTGGCGCCGAGCTCCGTGGAGCCCTTGGGCGCGATGGAGATGTTGGCGTCGCAGCGCAGCGACCCCTCCTCCATGTTCACGTCCGACACGCCGAGCTGGCGGACGGTCGTTCGCAGCAGGCGCAGCCATTCGGAGGCCTGCTCGGCCGAATGGATGTCGGGCTCGGTGACGATCTCGGCGAGCGAGGTGCCACCGCGGTTGAAGTCGACGACCGAGGAGTCGGACCCCTGGATACGGCCGCTTCCGCCGGCGTGGGTGGACTTGGCCGCGTCCTCCTCGAGGTGCACGCGGTGGATACGCACACCACCGAAGTTGCCGGGCCCGCAGAGCGGTTCGTCGAACTGGCTGATCTGGTACCCCTTCGGCAGGTCGGGGTAGAAGTAGTTCTTGCGGTGGAAGACCAGCCGCTCGGCGATCTCGCAGTTGAAGGCCAGGCCGAGCATGATCCCGAAGTGGATCGCCTGGGCGTTCGGGACCGGCAGCGTGCCCGGCAGGCCGAGGTCGACCGGCCCGATCAGTGTGTTCGGCTCGGCGCCGAAGTAGGTGGCGACCGGCGAGAACATCTTCGTCACGGTCGCGAGCTGGACGTGGATCTCGAGACCGATGGTGGTCTCGTATTCGATCTCGGTGGCGGTACTCATCGGATCGCTCCTGCCGTGTCGAAGCCGAGCTTCTGCTCGAGGGCGTGCGCGACGCCGAGGATGAGGTTCTCGCTGAAGGCCGGGCCGGCGAGCTGCAGGCCGACCGGCAGGCCCTCGGAGAGGCCCGACGGGATCGAGATCGCCGGGATGCCGGCGAGCGACATCGGCACGGTGCAGAAGTCGCCGAGGTACATCTCGAGGGGATCGGACGACTTCTCGCCGAGCTTGTAGGCGACGGTCGGGGCCGTCGGCGTGGCGATCACGTCGACCTCGGCGAACGCGGCCGCGAAGTCCTCGACGATCTTCGTGCGCACGCGCTGGGCGCGGCCGTAGGAGGCGTCGTAGAAGCCGGCCGACAGGGCGTACGTGCCGAGCATGATGCGGCGCTTGACCTCCGCACCGAAGTTCTCGGTGCGGGTGCGGGTGTACATGCCGATGAGCGAGCCGTCCTCGGCCTCGAGGCGGTTGCCGTAGCGCACGCCGTCGAAGCGGGAGAGGTTCGAGCTGGCCTCGGCCGGCGCGAGCACGTAGTACGCCGAGAGGGCGTGCGGTGCGTTGGGCAGGTGGACCTGGGTGACCGTCGCGCCGAGGGCCTTGGCCTCCTCGAGCGCGGCCTCGAACGAGGCGCGCACGCCCGGATCGATGCCTTCGCCGGAGAGCTCCTCCGGCACGCCGATCCGAAGGCCGGTGAGGTCGGTGCGGGTGGGCGTCTCGATCGGCTCGCGAAGACCGATCGAGGTCATGTCGCGGTCGTCCTTGCCCTCCATGAACGAGAGCATCAGGGCGGCGTCGGCGACGGAGCGCGTGATCGGGCCGGCCTGATCGAGCGACGATGCGAACGCGATCATCCCGAAGCGGGAGATCGAGCCGTACGTGGGCTTGAGGCCGACGAGGCCGCAGAACGCGGCCGGCTGGCGGATCGAGCCACCCGTGTCGGTGCCCATCGCCCACGGCGCATGGCCGGCGGCGACGGCCGCGGCGCTGCCGCCCGAGGAACCACCCGGGACGCGCGTGGGATCCCACGGGTTGAGGGTCGGGCCGAAGGCGGAGTTCTCGTTCGAGCTGCCCATGGCGAACTCGTCCTGGTTCGTCTTGCCGTGCGACGTGGAGCCTGCGTCGAGCAGCTTCTGGACCGACGTGGCGGTGTACGGCGGCAGGTAGCCCTCGAGCAGCCTGGAGCCGGCCTGGCTCGGCACACCCTCGGTGCAGAAGAGGTCCTTGATCGCGACGGGCAGGCCGGCGAGCGGCGTGTCCCGGCCCGGCAGCTCGGCGGGAGCCTCCGGGGCGACGTAGGTGAAGGCGTTCGTGGTGTCGGCGGCGGCGCGAGACCGGTAGGCCTCGAACAGCTCACGCGCGTCGAGCGTGCCGGCCTTGATGGCGGCGATCTGCTCGGTCGCGGTGGTCTTGATCGCGTCGATGAGGGCGTCGGACATCGCGGCCACCTACGCCTGCGGGCTGGGGACGAGGAAACCGGTCTCGGTGTGCTTCGGCGCCTGCGAGAGGGCCACCTCTCGCGTGAGCGGCGGCTCCGCGACGTCCGGGCGCAGCACGCCCTCGACGGGCACGACGTGCGTGGTCGGCTCGACGCCGTCCAAGTCCAGCGACGACATCTTCTCGATGTGGCCGAGGATGCTCGAGAGCTCGTCGGCCATCGGCTGCACGTCTTCGGGAGCGAGCTCGAGGCGCGCGAGACGCGCGACGTGAAGCACCTGCTTGGCGTCGATCATGCGGGGCCTCCGGAGGCGGGGTCGGCGGGAGAGGAAGGATCGGTCGGGATCGCGTCGTCGGCGACGACGGAGGCGTCCGGGTTGGGCGCGGAGACCGCGACCGGGACGGGCCGCACGGGCGAGGCCGCGAGCAGCGCAGCGGTGTGCGCCTTGGCGGCGGCACTGCCGGTGCGTTCGTCGCCCAGCGCGATCCACAGACCGATGACGATGAGGAACACGGCGAGCAGCCCGAGGTAGCCGCCGAGTTCGACGGAGATGTCGACCGTCGCGACCTTCACCAGCTCGGCCGGCAGCAGCACGTCGCCGGAGAGGGCGTCGGGTGAGGAGCCCGGCTGGAAGATCAGCACGCGCACGAGGATCACGAGGAACGTGAACCCGGCGATCGTGTAGGCGATGGGGCCCTGCAGCATCGGCCGCTCCGGGCCGCGGGCGGTGAGCGCACGCAGGAAGAAGACGATCGACGACAGGATCGTGACGATCAGCGTCGCGAAGGCGAACCAGCCGAGCGCTCCGGCATCGAGGCCGACGGGCGTGATGGCCCCTGCGTCGCCGGGCAGGAGGGCGACGTTGCTCGGAAAGCCGAGCTTGCCCTCGAACCAGTCCAGCGCGACGAGCGAGACGATCAGGACGATCGTGCCGATCGCGGCCAGGAGTTCGCCAATGCGTATGCGGTCACCCATCGGCGGCAACGCTACCTGTCTGATCGCCCGAACGACCGCTCACGGCCACCCCGCTCCACCGTGCCGGAATCCGGGGCCGGATCAGCCTGCGCGGCGGGCCTCGGAGGCGCGCGCGGCGTCGAGCGTGTTCGCCAGCAGCATCGCGATCGTCATCGGACCGACGCCACCCGGAACGGGCGTGATGGCCGAGGCGACCTCCTTGGCCTCGTCGAAGGCGACGTCGCCGACGAGCTTGTCGGTGCGGTTCATGCCGACGTCGATCACGACGGCGCCCGGCGCGACCCAGTCGCCCTTCACGAGCTCGGGCTGGCCGACTGCGACGATCAGGATCTCGGCCTCGCGGCAGACGGCGGGCAGATCGGCGGTGCGCGAGTGGGCGATGGTGACGGTGGCGTTGGCCTGGAGGAGCATCTGCGCCATCGGCTTGCCGAAGAGGTTGGAGCGGCCGACGACGACGGCGCGCTTGCCGGTCAGGTCGACGCCGAGCTCGTCGAGCATCACCATCACGCCGCGCGGCGTGCAGGGACGCAGGCCGGGCGCGGCGAGCGCGAGGCGGCCCGCGGAGGCCTCGGTGAGCCCGTCGACGTCCTTGTCGGCGGAGACGCGCTGGGAGAGCGCATCGCCGTCGAGCGGCTTGGGGACCGGCAGCTGGCAGAGGATCCCGTCGACGGCATCGTCGGCGTTGAGGCGATCGATGAGCGCCTCGACCTCCTCCGACGGCACGTTCGCCGAGAGCGCGAAGCCGAAGCTCTCCATGCCGGCCTCCTCACACGCCTTGTGCTTGTTGGCCACGTAGACCTGCGACCCGGCGTCCTCGCCGATGAGGATCGTCGCGAGGCCCGGCTTGCGGCCGAACTCGGCGGTGAACGCCGCGACCTCGTCCTTGATCGCCGCGCGGCGCGTGGCGGAGATCTGCTTGCCGTCGATGATCTGAGCGCTCATGCGCGGCCAAGGCTACTTTGATCCCGTCCGCCCCTCGGCTCCGGACTCCGTGCGATGCGCTTCTGGACCCACGACCGGCACGCCTTCCCCCTGCCGGAGGGCCACAAGTTCCCGCTGCCGAAGTACCGACTGCTGCGCGAGGCGATCGTGGCGCAGGGCGTGGCGACCGCGGCCGACGTGCACGAGTCGCCAGCCGCCGACTGGGCGCTGCTCGGGGAGGTCCACCAAGCCGAATACCTGTCGCGCGTGCGAGAGGGTCGGCTCTCGGACCGCGAGGTCCGCGTGCTCGGACTGCCGTGGAGCCCCGAACTCGTGGAGCGCGGACGCCGGTCGACGCAGGGCACGCTCGAAGCGGCCCGCGACGCCGTCGCGCTCGGGTACGGGATGAACCTCGGCGGCGGTACGCATCACGCCGGCCGCGCCGCCGGCCGCGGCTACTGCCTCTTCAACGACGTCGCCGTCGCGATCACTGCGCTGCGGGCGGAGCGCACCCTCGGCCGGGTCGCCGTGATCGACTGCGACGTGCACCAGGGCGATGGCACCGCCGAGCTGCTGCAGCCCGATCCGCACGTGTTCACGCTCTCCCTCCACGGCGGCGCGAACTATCCGTTCCGCCGCGCGACGAGCGACCTCGACGTCGAACTCCCGACGGGACTCGCCGACGACGGCTACCTCGCCGAGCTCGAGACGGCGCTGGGCGTGGTCGAGGCCGCCGGCGCGCCCGACCTCGTGTTCTACCTCGCGGGCGCCGACCCGTGGGAGGGCGACCGCCTCGGCCGCCTCTCGCTCACGAAGGCCGGTCTGGCCGCCCGGGACGAGCTGGTCCTGGATCGCTGCGAGCGCTGGGGCGCCGCCGTCTGCATCGCCCTCGCCGGCGGTTATGCCCCGGACGTCAACGACACCGTCGAGATCAACCTCGCCACGGCGCGGGCGGTCGTGGCCCGCGCCGCCGGCTGAATCGGACGACGGGCAGTCCTGCTCACGGCTGGAGCGCTCAGTCCAGCGCGCTCGGGTCGACGTTCGAACCCCTCAGGATCGTTGCGCGCCACGGCGTCCAGACGAGCGGATCCAGCGGGACGACGGCATCGCCGAACGACTCCGGCGTCGATCCGTCATCCGTGCCCAGGAGCGCGATCGCGAGCCCGGCGTCCGGACCCGTGGGCGCGAACCCGAAGGCTCCGTCGCTGAATCCGGGCTTCGAGAAGAGTCCGACGGCTTCGACCTTGCGCGTGCGCAGGTTCTCACGGAAGAGCCGCCCGGCCGACCAGTACAGCGAGCCCCGGTCGAACGTCGGGGCCGTCATCTGCCGCGCGCGGCTGGCGTAGATGTAGACGCAGTCCCGGGCGACGACCCGTCGCGAACCGCTCGTCGAGCGCAACACGAGCGTGCTGTTCGAGCAGGGCTCCTCGCCGTTCTCCCTGCCACCGTCGGAGATGACGTGCGCGATCCGTCGGCCCTGCAGGGCAAGGTCCGATCCCGCGTACTTCGCGATGCGCCGTGCCTTGCCTCCGGTCGGTCGGTACCAGAGCCCCGACCCACTCGCGTCGCCCCCGCCGGCGCTGAAGAGCAGGGCCCCGGCGTCCATCACGCCCTCGACCTCGCTCCGCCCTCCCTTGCGGACTCCCGGCAACAGGTGCTCACCGCCGAACTGCACGCTGTAGCTCGCCAGGTCGCAGGTGTACGAGCCGTACCGGCCCCCCTTCGAGCACCGTGGAAAGACGACGTTCTGGCGTCCGCGTGCGTCCGTCCCGAGGTGCACCGGGGGCGGTACGTCGGCGTAACCGCGGAGCGGCGCGACACCGCGAGCCCGCCTGAGCCCTTCGGCGTTCCCGATCAGCAGCTCGAACGTCTCCTTGCCGGTCACCCGCAACGCCGCGATCTGGCCGCCGGAGGCGCTGAGGCTCACGATCGAGCCGGAGGTGACCGGCGTCGTAGCCGCGGGACTCGTCGCGCTCGGCGCCGTGCCGGCGGGCGCCGTCGAGATCGGGATCGATGCCGGCAGAGGACCTGGCGAAGGCGCCCGAAGTGCGATGGCCGACCCTGCCTGCCCGACCGTCGCCGCGACGCCGAGGACGGTCATCACCGCGACCGCCTTCGAGCGAGTGAGACCGGAGGACCGGAGACGTCTGGACCGGAGCAGGTGGGACACGCTGGCTAGAACCGGTCGAACACGATGAAGTTGCGCAAGGCTCACGCGAGCGGGTTGGGCGCCACGTAGTGGCTCTCCTTGATGAGGGTCTTCTTCCGGACCGTCCAGCGGATGGCACCGACCGTGCGGAGCTCGTTCGCGGCGGGCTCGTCGTCGCTCCCGGTCATGTCCGCGGTCAGCACGAGAGCGAGGCCGGCATCGGCCGCCGTCGGGGCAAAGCCGTAGACCCGCCCGGCCCTCGCCTCCTCGAGCTTGCGGGTGCGGACGTCGTAGCGGAGAAGACTCGGGCCGGATCCTGCGTCTCGCGTCCAGACCAGCCGATTCCCGACGAACGACGGCGACGCCCAGGCGTCGGAGGGCGTGTCGGTCCAGCTCGGGTAGAGGCACTCGCGCCCCAGGACCTCACCGGCTCCTGGCCGCAGCGTCGAGCGCACGACGATCGTGCTGTTGTCGCACGGCTCCTCGCCCGCGTCCTTGCTGCCGTCGGTGATCACCTGCGCGACGCGCGTGCCGGACAGCGCGAGCTGACGGCCGGGGTTCCGTGCGATCCGGCGCTCGGCGCCACCTGCGGGGCGGTACCAGAGACCCGTTCGACCGGCCGACGGACCGGTCGCCGCGTAGAGCAGCGATCCTCGATCCATCACCCCTTCCTGCTCGCTGCGCTGAGGGCGGCGCACGCCGGGGACCAGCCGGTCCTTGCCCGTGGCGACGTCGTAGACGTGCAGGTCGCAGACCCGACGCCCCTCCGGTCGCGGAAGCGGGCTGGTGCAGCGCGGATACACGACGACCGCGCCTCCGGCCTCGTCGGTCCCGACATGGATCCGCGGGAAGTCCACCCGGCTTCCCCGAAGAGGCGCCACGCCGACGGCGGACCGAAGATCGGCCCCGAAGCCGACGAGGAGCTCCAGCTGGTCATCGGCAATCTCGCGGAGCACCGCCGTCGTCCCACCGGCCGCGCTCAGGCTCAGCATCGCCCGGAACGGAGGCGCGACCGGCAGGGGTGTCGGCGCGACGGTGGGCGTCGGAGCGACCGGGGTCATCGACGTCGCTGCGTCGGCAAGCGACGGCATCACCAGCACGGCGCACGCGACCGCGACGAAGGCGCGACCAGCACGCACGCGGCTGGGCGGGCCCGACGCCGCGCGAGGGGTCGAGACAGACAGGAGAGGCACGCGACCCAGAACCCTGCGGCCGGAACGAAGTTGCGCGAACGCGCCAGCCGAGGGATCGGCGCGCGCCCCTACCGCTTGCTCAGCGGCGCGTACTCGGCCATCAGCTTGCGCTCGACGCCGTCGTCGGCAAATCGCACGATCACCACGCCACCGGCCTGGGCACCGACGATCGTGCCAACCCCGAACTGGCGGTGCTCGACGTCGTCGCCGATGTGCAACGCCGTCCCGTCCGACGTCTTCGGATCGCCGCCGCCAGCAGGCGGGGCCGTGGTCGCGCCACGCGGCCCACGTGCGCGGTAGCCGCCGGCTCCCCCGCCGAACGCCGGTCGCTCGTCGACCGCTCCGCCGGCGATGAGCTCGCCCGGGATCTCGGCGAGGAACCGCGACTTGATCGCGTAGTTCGTCTGTCCGAAGGTCTGGCGACGCTGCGCCCACGAGAGGTAGAGCCGCTCCTTGGCGCGCGTGATGCCGACGTACGCGAGGCGCCGCTCCTCCTCGACGGTGCCCTCGTCGAACGAACGGGAGTGCGGGAACACACCGTCCTCCCAGCCGAGGATGAACACGACCGGGTACTCGAGACCCTTCGCGTTGTGCAGCGACATGAGCGTCACGATGCCGCCGTCGTCGGTGCGTGAATCGGTGTCGGCGACGAGCGAGAGCTCCTGCAGGAACCCGTCGACGCCCGCAGTGGTCTGGTCGTTGACGTCGAACTCGGCCGCGACGTTCACGAGCTCGCGGAGGTTCTCGATCCGGCCCTCGGCCTCGACCGACCGCTCGTTCTCGAGGTACTCGATGTAGCCGCTCTTCTCGAGCGCCTGCTCGAGCAGCTTGCTCACCGGCGCGCCGTCGTCGTTCGTGCGCCTGAGATCGCGGATCGTCGAGGCGAACGCCTTCATGTTCTTGACGGCCGAGGCACCGAGGTTCGGCACCTTGTCGGCCTCGGCGGCCATCTTGAGCGGGTTCTCGCCGATCGCGTCGGCGTACTGGAGCACGCGCCCGACCGAGGTCGCCCCGAGCCCGCGCTTGGGCGTGTTGATCACGCGCTGGAACGCGACGAGGTCGCGCGGGTTCACGACGAGCGTGAGGTAGGCGAGCGCGTCCTTGATCTCGGCCCGTTCGTAGAACCGCGTGCCGCCGATCACCTGGTAGTCGATGTCGCGCCGGATGAGCATGTCCTCGAGCACACGGGCCTGTGCGTTCGTGCGGTAGAAGCAGGCCACGTCGCTGCGGCCGACGTCCTCCTCGTCGACGAGGCGCTCGATCTCGCCGACCACGAACCGCGCCTCGGCGTGCTCGTCCTCGGTCTCCCGGACGTTGATCGGATCGCCCTGGCCGTTCTCGCTCCAGAGGTTCTTCTGCTTCTGCTCGCGGTTGCCGGCGATCACGGCGTTGGCGGCGCTGAGGATCGTCTGCGTGGAGCGATAGTTCTGGTCGAGCGTGATGACGGTGGCGTCGGGCTCGTCCTCCTCGAAGTCGAGGATGTTGCGGATGTCGGCACCGCGAAAACCGTCGAGCGACTGCGCGTCGTCGCCGACCACCATCAGGTTGTGGTGCTCGCCCGCGAGCAGCCGCAGCAGCCGGTACTGCGCGTGGTTGGTGTCCTGGTACTCGTCGACGAGGATGTACCGGAACGCCTGCTGGTAGCGCTTGCGCACCTCGGGGAACAGCTCGAGGAGGTTGACGGTGCGCACGAGCAGGTCGTCGAAGTCCATCGCGTTGGCCTTGATGAGCTCCGATTCGTAGAGCCGGTACACGTCGGAGACCGTGCGCTCGAAGTACGACCCGACGAGCCGGGCCTGGTCCTCGGAGTCGCGGAGCTTGTTCTTGGCGTCGCTGATCTGGTTCAGGACCGAGGCGGGCGTGAAGCGCTTCGGGTCGACGCCGAGCTCGTCGAGGCAGCGCTTGACCATCCGGCGCGCGTCGGACTGGTCGTAGATCGTGAAGGCCTTCGTGTAGCCGAGCTTGTCGGCCTCGGACCGCAGGATCCGAACGCAGGCGGAGTGGAAGGTGGTGACCCACATGCCCTTGATGCGGGCGCCGAGCATGCCCTCCACGCGATCGCGCATCTCCTGCGCGGCCTTGTTGGTGAACGTGATCGCGAGGATCTCGTCGTGACGTGCGCGGCCCGCGCGCACGAGGTAGGCGATGCGGTGCGTGAGGACGCGCGTCTTGCCGGAGCCGGCGCCGGCGATCACGAGCACCGGGCCGAGGTCGTGCAGGACGGCTTTGCGCTGGTTCTCGTTCATGCCCTCCAGGAGCACGTCGAGCGAGGCCTGCACGCGCTGGGCCTCGAGATCCTCCGCGTCGTCGTCCTCGAAGAGCTCGAGGCTCAGCGACTCGTCGTAGGACGCGGGCGCCTCGATCGCGTCGTCGTGCTCGTCGGCGTAGTCGGCCTCGACCTCCGCCGCGGCGCGTTCCTCGCGGATCCGCGCGGCCTCTTCGGCCAGCGATCGGCGGGGCCGGACGGGCTTCGGCGCCACCTCGGACCCCTCGGCACCGGCGGGACTCTCGCCCTGCGGCGTGAAGAGGTCAGCGAACACCTGTTCCATTCTAGGAAAGCGTCCGGCGGTTCGCGTCCGCACTCCGAAGAGTCCTCCGCCCGCTGCGGCGATGCCGGGCCGTGCGCACCCGAGTCGTCCGAAGCCCGTCATGGGACGTACTTCACGTGAACGGGCTGCGCAAGGTTCTTGCGACTGCAACTATCGTCTCGATAAGCTTGCCCTAGCAATCAACCGCTGGACCTCTCTTTGTCAACGTCATCTCCCGATGCCCGGACCCCCGAGGTCCACACCGCTGGTTCCGCCGGATCCGCTGACGGCGTGACCGTCCGCACCAAGGTCCGCGTGCCCCTCACGCTCGGCGACGGTTTCCGCGGCGAGGCCGACGTCTTCACGTTCAACGGCCTCAGCGACGGGCTCGAGCATCTCGCGCTCGGCATGGGCGACTACGAGAACAACCCCGTCCCGCTCGTGCGGCCGCACTCCGAGTGCCTCACGGGCGATGTGCTCGGCTCGGAGCGCTGCGACTGCGGTCCGCAGCTTCGCGAGGCGCTGGAGCGCACGAGCGTCGCCGGTGGCTACGTGCTCTACCTGCGGCAGGAGGGTCGCGGCATCGGCCTCTACAACAAGCTCGACGCCTACGCCCTGCAGGACGCCGGCCTCGACACGTACGAGGCCAACAATGCCGTCGGGTTCGAAGACGACCTGCGCGACTATCGCTCGGCGGCCGAGATGCTCGTGACGCTCGGCGCCAACCACATCGACCTCCTCACGAACAACCCGCAGAAGGCCCAGAGCCTCACGGACCTCGGCATCTCGGTGCGCGAGGTCCTGCCGACCGGCGTCTTCGCGACCCCGGACAACCTC
>JAURVW010001262.1 GCA_030655275.1 Solirubrobacteraceae bacterium | reverse complement strand
CGCGCGGCGCCCCCGGGAGCGGCACCGGCGTCTTGCGCCAGATGCGGAGCACGGGCGGGGCGTAGTACGCGAGGGAGATGATCGACCCGACGATCATGAGCACCGCGAGCCAGGTCTGGCTGGCCGAGATGAGCGCGCCGGCGACGACGACCTTGCCGAAGAACCCGACCGTCAGCGGCAGGCCGGCCAGGCCGAACAGGCCGATGGTCGCGATCCAACCCAGCAGCGGACGCTCCTGCGAGAGACCGTCGAGGGCAGCGATGTCGTCACCGAGGTCCGGGCGCTCGTGCTCGCGCGCCGCGACGACCGCGAAGACCGCGAGCGTGGAGACGGCGTACGCCGTGAGGTACGCGAGCATCGCGCCGATGTTGCCGACGGCCAGTGCGGCGACGAGGTAGCCGGCCTGCGCGACCGACGAGTACCCCATGAGGCGCTTCATGCTCGGCTGGCCGAGCGCGCCGACGTTGCCGACCACGATCGAGGCCGCGGCGAGGACGAGCAGGATCGGGTGCCACAGGTCGTACTGCGCCTCGGTGCCGAACGCCACGATCAGCAGGCGCGCCGTGACGATGAGGGCGGCCGTCTTCGTCGCGACCGACATGAAGGCGGTGATCGACGTCGGGGCCCCGTCGTAGACGTCGGGCGTCCACTGGTGCAGCGGCGCGAGCGAGAGCTTGAACCCGAAACCGGCGAGGAGGAGCGCGATGCCCGGGTAGATGAGGCCCTGCAGCTCACCGTTGCCGCCGGTCGCGCCGATCTCGGGGATCGACATGGAGCCCGTCGCGCCGTAGATCAGGGCGATGCCCATGAGGGCCGTTCCCGAACCGACGGAGCCGAGGATCAGGTACTTGAGGCCGGACTCGAGCGAGGCCGTGCGGTCGACGTACGAGGCGCACAGCACGTAGAGCGGGATCGAGAGGAGCTCGAGGCCCAGGAAGACGGTGACGAGGTCGTTGGCCGAGACCAGGATCGCCATGCCGAGCGTGGAGCCCAGGATGAGCGCGGAGGTCTCGCCGTGGCCGGCGTCCTCGGTACCAGCCGCGCGGCCGGCGATCGACAGGCCCACCAGGGCCGAGGCCGACGCGATGATCGTGCCCGCCAGCGCGGCGCGGTCGATCACGAGCGAATCGGCGATCACCTGCGTGGCGACCGGCTCGTTCCAGTGCAGGATCGACAGCACGATGGCGACGATCGCGCCGGCGGCGCCGGTGAGCATCGCGAGGAACTTGCCGCCGTTGCCCGGGAACAGGCCGACGATCAGCGCGACCACCATGCCGGCTGCGAGCGCGACGATCGGGCCGAGCGCATTCCAGTCGAACTGCGGGGTGGCGACGGTGCTGGCAGCGACGATCATCGGGTCACCTTCGTCTGGGCGGGCACTTCAGAGCCGGGCTCGCCCGGAGGGGCGACGCCTTCGACCTCTTCGACGGCGGTGCCGTTCGGCAGTTCCGTGCCGGCCGGGGCGAGCGCTGGATCCACGGCGAAGCCGCCGTCGGTGCCGGACTGCCCAGCCTCGGCGGCCGACTCGTCGGTCCCGCCGGCGCGATGCTCGCTCTCGTAGAGCGCGCGGGCGGGCGACACGGCGGTGCGACCGGCCGTCTCGCTGGTGCGGAGCACGAGCTGGGGCACGAGCGACAGCAGCACGAGCGCGCCGATCGACACGCCGAGGGCGACGCCGTCGAAGCGACCGAGCTCGGGAGCGTCCTCGTCGATCGCGTCGCCGCGGGCGTTCTGCAGCGCACCGATCATCAGGCGCAGCGCGTAGAAGGCCGCAAGGACCACGCCGATCGCGGCGATGATCGCGGCCCAGGGCGCCACGCGCCACTGGCCGAGGAGCACGAGGTACTCCGCGACGAAGTTGCCGGTACCCGGCATCGCGAGCCAGGCGAGCGCGACCACGAGGAAGAGCGCGGTGAGCACGGGCGCACGCTTCGCGAGGCCGCCGAGCTGGTCGAGCCGCTCGACCCCGTTCGCCCGCTCGGTGATGACCGCGACCAGGATGACGGCCGGCACGACCACGAGGGCGTGCGTGATCGACTGGAAGATCGCGCCCTGGGCACCGGCCGGATCGAGCGACGAGATGCCGAGCAGGATGAAGCCGAGCTGCGCGATCGACGAGTAGCCGAGCACGAGCCGGGGCTCGTTCGTGGTGAAGGCGACGAGCGATGCGTAGATGATCGAGACGAGCGCGAGGATCACGAGGATGAGTCGCCAGGAGACGACGGCGTCCGGCAGGATCGGCAGCGCGATCTTCAGGAACCCGTAGGCGGCGACCTTCGAGAGCACCGCGGCGAAGATCACGAGCGCCGGGAACGGCATCGCGCGGTACGCGGGCGCGAACCAGCCGTGCAGCGGCACGATCGGCATCTTGATCAGGAAGGCCGCCATGAGCGCGAGCAGGATCCACTTCTGATCGGTCGGGTCGATCGGGCTGTTGGCGAGCGTCGCGATGTTGAACGTGACGCTGCCGGCGCCGGTCGCGTCCTGGGCGAGGATGCCGAGCGCGACGGAGGCGACGAGCATCAGCAGCGAGCCGACGAGCGTGTAGACGAGCAGCAGCACGACCGGCCGCATGCCCTCGGGACCGTCGGCTGCGGCCCGCGCCGTGATCAGCACGAACGGCAGCAGCATGAGGTCGAAGAAGAGGACGAACAGGATGAGGTCCTGCGCGAGGAACGCGCCGAGGACCGCCGACTGGCCGAGGGCGAGCAACAGGAAGTACTCGGGGGTGGCGAGGTCCTTGTCGCGCATCGACCACCAGGTGCCGATCAACCACACGAACGTGGTGAGCACGAGCAGGGCGGCGTTGAGGCCGTCGACGGCGAGTTCGAAGCGCATCCCGAGGCTCGGGATCCACTTCTGCGAGATCGAGACGGCGGCCTCGCGGGAGGACGGGTCGACCTCGAAGGCGAGGATCACCGCGAGGACGAACGCGGCCAGGGTGCCGAGGCCGGCGAGGCCGACCGCGAACTTGCGCCCGAGGAGCGGCGACGCGAGGACGCCGAGCAGGCCGGTGGCCGCCGGAACGGCCAGGAGAGCGATCAGGACGGCGTTCATCGCTCGATCAGGGAGTAGAGGAGCAGGGCGGCGACACCGGAGGAGATGATGCCGGCGTAGAGGCGCAGCGAGCCGTTCTGGACGCCACGGACCGCCGCGGAGGCGAGCCGGACGACGCCACTCGGGCCGCCGATCACGACGCCCTGGGTGACCAGGCGCTCCGTGTGGCGGTCGAACAGACCACCGAGCCAGCGGGCGGGCTTCACGAAAACCCAGTCGATGAGCTCGTTCATGAAGTACAGGCGGCTCAGCAGCGTGTGGACCGGACCGAACCTGGCCTGGATCCGCGCGGGCGTCTCCGGCGACTTGAGCCAGAGCTGCATCGCCAGGCCGATGCCGCCGAACGCGGCGGCGGTGCCGATCAGCATGCCGATGATCGCCGTGTTGGTCGACGCCTCGGTGAGCTCGAGGAGCTCGGAGTCGTGGAAGGCCGGGTGGAGGAAGTCGCCCACGACGTGCGTGACGTGCGGGATCTGCAGGAGACCGGCGACGATCGCCAGCACGGCGAGCGTGCCCATCGCGACCTTCATCGGGAGGTTGTCCTCGGCGACGTGGTGCTCCTTGCCGGGGAAGCCGACGTCGTAGTCCTCGTGCTCGCCGGTCGACGGGTTCGTCGGCTCGAAGTGGAGGTGGTGGCCGTCGATGATCTGCTGGGTCTCCTCGTTGGCCGGGCCGTGGAAGACCTTGTAGACCGCGCGGAAGCTGTAGGCCGCCGTGAGCAGGGCGGCGACGTAGCCGATGGCCGCGATCGCGGTGTACCAGTCGCCGCGTTCGAGCAGGCCGGCGAGGATCTCGTCCTTCGAGAAGAAGCCGGCGAATGGCGGCATGCCGGCCAGCGCGAGCGAGCCGATGATGAAGCAGACGTAGGTGAACGGCAGCGCCTTCTTGAGGCCGCCCATCCGGTTGATGTCCTGGACGCCGCCCATCGCGCCGATCACCGAACCGGCGCTCATGAAGAGCAGGGCCTTGAAGAAGGCGTGCGTCATGAGGTGGAAGATGCCGGCGGTGTAGGCGCCCGCGGAGACCGCGACCACCATGTAGCCGATCTGCGACATCGTCGAGTAGGCGATGATCCGCTTGAGGTCGGTCTGGACGATCGCCATCGTCGCGGCCATCACGAGGGTGATGGCGCCGATGATCACGCCGATCGCGGCCGCGGTGTCGGCGAGCTCGAAGAGCGGGTGCAGGCGG
>JAURVW010001260.1 GCA_030655275.1 Solirubrobacteraceae bacterium | reverse complement strand
GGGTTTGGGGGCTGCGGGCAGGCTTCCATGGGCGGCAACGGCAAGAATGGCAACGGAAATAATCGACACCATCCCCTGCCATACAAAATAGGCCTCGATCGTGGGGGAAATCCATACCAACACTGCAATTGCGCCAACCGCACGGATTGTGGCGAGAGAAGCATTCACCACATTGAAAAACACTTGCCTTTGCAGACCAAGGATCGCGCCGCGATAAATGCCCTCCACAAACCTGAGCGCGACAACGCCGCCCATGATGGCAATTGCTTGGGCAACGACTTCAAGAGGCAATTTGTCGGCCCGCAACCAGCCCGCTGCCAGCCAGCCCGAGGCTGCCCATAGCGACAGCCCGATCAGAGCAGCAACGCCAAAGCAAACGATTTCCATGCTGCGCAGCAAATCACGGATTGACTGCGGGGTATGCGCCCCCGCGGTAAAACGCGCCATCTCCCTGTTCATGGTGGGCGTCATGCCCATATCCAGAAGCGTGAACCATGCCTGTAGCAGGGCAAAGATGCCGATCAGGCCATAAGCCTCGATGCCCAAATACTTGATGTACAGCGGTACAAAGGCCAAGCCGATCAGGCCGGTCCACCCCTGTCCAAGGTAGTTGGCGATGAGATTGCGTTTGAGCATCGCCTGTCAGCGCCGGCTTTTGAAAGTCGGCGCTGGCGGGACGGCGGCAGATGAGACTTGTGCCCGGTTTTGGCAATCGCCAATGCGATACTCGCGAAGCCTCATGCCATCCCTCCTGAAATGGCATTCAGGATTTTCAGCTTCAGCGCCTCGTTATCCGACTCTTCCGCCAAGTGTGCCGCGATAACCTCCCGCAACAAATCCTTGCCGATATTTCCTGCCGCAACGTGATAGCTGATGTTCTCCATTTCCCGGATGAAGCTGCTGGCGCAATACAGGTAGCCGTTGAGCAACAACAATTGGGCGGACAAGGTAATGGCGATACGTTTGTTGCCATCCTGGAAACAATGAAACTTGCACGCGCAGAAAAACAGGTGCGTCAGCTTGTCC
>JAURVW010001258.1 GCA_030655275.1 Solirubrobacteraceae bacterium | reverse complement strand
CGCGCTCGGCGCCGACGCCATCCCGATCGCCGAAGGGGTCGCGTCGGTCGCGGGCGCGCTGGGACGCGATCCGCTCGTCTTCGCGCAGTCGTCGGGCGAGGACTTCGCGCTGCTCGTCACCGTGCCACCCGAGCTCCGTGGCGATGCCGAGGAGGCGGGCGTCGTCGCCTGGATCGGCCGGGTCGAAGCGCTGGCGGAGGGCGCGGCTCCCGCCGTCACCGGCCTCCCAGCCGACCCATCGGGCCGCGCCGGCCACGACCACCGCGCCTGAGCGGCTCAGCGACCACCGGAGCCAGGCGGAGAGTCGGGAGCGATCGCCCTGACAACGCCGCGGAATCCTGCCCGACTTGCGTCCCGAACCCGACAGCAGGAAGTCGGGATCGATTCCCCCGGCAATGCCACGGAATCCTGCCCCGACTTACATGCCGAACCCGACAGCGGAGAGTCGGGAACGATTCCCCTGGCAAGGCCCGGCAATCCTGCCCCGACCCGCGCGCGCGGACCGGCGCCCCGGCGCCCTACGGCGTCGCTTGGGGCGTCGCCGCCAGCGAGCCCGTCTTCGCCGAGAGCACGCTCGCCCACTTGCCCTTGCTCGGCGGGCGGTACTTCACGAACTCGGCGAACACGATGATGCGCTCGGCGGCGGAGTAGAGCGGGTGGCAGGCGGAGAGCACGAGGCGCTCGCGACCGATGCGCTCGAGCACCCACACGTCGGTCGGCTTCACGATGCGCTGGCGGTTCACGACGTATTCGAAGCGGCCGTACGGCGTGCCCACGAAGATCCGGTCACCCTTCTTGAGCCGGTCGATCGAGTGGAAGGGCGCGCCGTAGGTGGTGCGGTGCCCGGCGATGGCCGTGGTGCCGCCGAGGCCGGGCAGGTCGGTCGACTCGATCAACCCCGGCCCCTTGCGCAGCGACGCGGTGTCGGTCCCGTCGACGACGGCCCGGCCGAGCTTCAGCTTCGGGATCGAGATGCGCGCGATCGGCTGACCCTTCGGCACCTGCCGCCGGATCGACCGCGCGAGATAGGCGATCTTCTGGTCGCGCTCGCTGAGCGCCGCCAGTGCCGCAACGTCGCCCGCCCCCGGGCCCGCGGCCGAGAGTTCGTCGAGGTCACCGTTGAGTCCGCCCTGCACGAAGTGCGCGTAGGCGGCCGAGAACGGCTCCTGCCACGCCACCGTGAGTCCAGCGTCGACCATCAACGCGACGCCGGCCACGAGCAGGGCGTTGCCGAGGGCACGCAGGAACCGGCGGATCACGGGCGACCGTTCATCAAACGCCACGATCCAGCGCGGAATCCGTACCGCCGAGCGACCCGGGGCCGGCGTAACTCACGGGGCCACGCACGGTGACCTCGGCATCGCCGACATCGGTGGAGCGACCATGACGACCGATCAGGAACGCCGCGATGCAGCACCCGCTCAGGAGCGTGAACCACAGCTGCGGGAAGAGGCCGATGTCGCCGGAGCCGAGCAGCGCGACGAACCATGAGCTCGCGCTCGTCACGTCGCCCAGCGGATAGCGCGTGAGGAGGTTCTCGAGCAACAGCAGGAGCGGCAGGACACCCAGGAACACCACTGCGAGCGCCCAGCCGCGCGGCGGACGCATGGCGGTGTCGAGCAGGACGGGCCACAGCAGCACCGCCGGCACCATCATCGCCGCGGCCGCCGGGTTGATCGCCCACGTGCAGAGCGCCGTCCCGAGGAGGACGACCGACAGCCCGAGCGGCGCGCCGGGCACCGCACTGCGCTGCCCGCGCAGCCCGAACACCGCGAGCACGAGAGGCCGCACCGCCAGGTGGCCGATCGCCACGAAGATCACGAAGACGGCGAGGGGCGTCACGTCGGCATTCCACATCGCCGGGTCGATCGGGCCGCCCGGCAGCTTGATCCAGCCGGCCGCATCGCCGAGCGCGACGGCGCCGATCCCGAGCATCTGCGGCAGCGCGAGCAGGAGCGTCCACAGCACCCAACGGCCCACCCGCTGACGCTCGCGCCGCGCCCTCGCGAGGCCGTCGATCACGAGCAGGATCGGCGGCACCAGCAGCGCCAGCACGATCGCGCGGATCGCCCAACCCGGAATGGTGCCGTCGCCGGCGGCGAGGCGCTGCTCGGGACGCAGGTCGACCGGACCGGCGTTGTCGATCGCGATGATCGACCGCAGCAGCGCGCGACCGTCGGTCTCCATGCGCTCGGCCGTCGGGCGAAGATCCTCGGGCGGAACGCGGTCGCCGGTCGTGGAGAAGAGGATCGCGGGGTAGCCGCTGCGCAGGAGCGGGCCCTGGCCGCCCGTGGTGACCGGGGCCGCGAGGCGCACGAGCTGCGCGAGCGCTCCCGGACGCGCGTCGCCGACGACCCGCTCGTCCCGCAGCGCCTCGATCAGTGTGCTGCGCAGCCGCAACGACGCGAGCTCGGGGCCGTTGGAGAAGGGCACCACCGGCGTGAGGAGGTCCGTCGTCCCGACCGTGCCGACCACGATCACGGCGCGCACCGGCCGCTCGTCGTTGCCCAGCTGCTTCACGAGGTCGCGAAAGCCGGCCTGCCCGATCGTCCCGCT
>JAURVW010001251.1 GCA_030655275.1 Solirubrobacteraceae bacterium | reverse complement strand
CGTATCAGAGGCACTTACACTGAATCAGAGGATGCAACTCTGAACCAGTATGTGCAGATTTCCCTCATCACGGGCATGAAGGCGCGACAGCTTCAACTATTCTATCCATCGCCTTTTGCTTCTGTTTTTCAGCCCTCTCATCTTCACTGACTGCCTTCATTCCTCGCATGATCTCACCCTGTAAATAGTTCAGTCGTGCAATGCGCGTGCCGTCCGGTATTTCTACCGCCCCCTTTGTCCCGAACAGGGAATATGCTATCTCGGAGAATGCCAGTCTTGTCTCAAGTTGGCCTTCGGAAGGATGCTCGCGTGTGTGAGGGAGGCGGGCCCAGAACCCTTTGCTGTTTTCCCGTTTTCTGTATTCCAGAACATCATACGGCGGAGGGAGCTTTATCTTTCTGAGTGTTTCCTGCAGCATTGGATTGTTCTCTGCGTTTTCTGCAAGCTCTACGAGAACTCTCGCAATCTCCATCCTGTCTTTTGGAGCCTGTACCTGTTTGAGCAAATACCGTGTTCTTGCCATTATCTCCTCATGGGTTCAGCCTGTGAAAGATCCGGGGGCTGGAGAGCGATCATTGCCTCTGCCATAGCATCTATTGCGGTCTGGATATCAACATCGGTATCATCCATCGTTCTATCCCGGAATCCCGGGTATCTTTCCAGCAGCTCTTTTACGTCCTCGTACAGCAATGCACACCGCAGGACACTGTAAACTTGAACCTCTCCCACGGCTAAAGCCGGGAGATTCCACACGTTCATATAAGCTCTCTATGGCTCTCATCCGGGAGGATTACAACATCCATAGCCTCACTTATAATTCGTATAGGATTAACGAGCGAACCACTCTGGCTCTGGATTCTATTTTTACCGAATCCAAAGCTGGCAGGGCTAACCAAACCGATCGCAGTTTGTTTCGCCCTTGAAATCGCATCGCTAAGGATAGATTCCATACCTTGCCAGAGAGATTTCGCTCTGGCTATATCAAGGGCGCTTGTTTCTTTATCCACACATTTTGCTAAAAACGCAGAGTACAAGTCCCTCTGCATCTTGATACCACAACAGATATGCCATCTCTTGCTAAGGGGTTTCTTAACCACCTGCTCGCAGATATGGCACGTCTGAGATAGTTTCGTTGTCTGTGTTG
>JAURVW010000119.1 GCA_030655275.1 Solirubrobacteraceae bacterium | reverse complement strand
CGCGACGGGCCCGCCCGCGAACGCGGCCTCGCAGGCATCGTCGGCACCGGCGTACGCGAGCTCGGTATCGATGCGCCGCTGCGACACCACGTGCAAGCCGGCGTCGCTGCAGGCACGCGCCAGCGCACCGGGCCGGCCCAGCCGGAAGAAGTACGGGCAGACCTCGCTCGCGACTTCGGCGTCGACCAGTTCGAAGACGGCGGCCCAGCCGCAGCGGGCCCGCTCGCCCCACACCGCCAGCACCAGCCGGCCGCCCGGACGCAGCACACGGCGCATCTCGCGCACGGCCCGCTCGGGATCGGGCATGTACATGAGGCCCAGCGCGCACAGCACCACGTCGAAACTCGCATCCGGCAGGGTCAGTTCTTCGGCGTCCATGCGCTCGAACGCGACGCCCGTCAGGGCCCGCAACGCGGCCTGCTGCCGTGCAACGTCGACCATCGCGCCGGACAGATCGACCCCGAGCACGCGGCCCTCTGCGCCGACGGTTTGCGCTGCCGCCAGGGCCACGCAGCCGGTGCCGCAGGCCACGTCCAGCACCCGCTCGCCAGGCACCAGCGCGGCGGCGACGAGCAGCCCGCTCTGGGCCTCGGCCAGCTGCGCCTGCCAGAGCGCCTCGTAGCGCGGCGCCGCCAGGTCCCATCCGTAGCGCTGAATGCGCCGCTGCAGCCTGGCGTCCATGCCCGCCTCAGCGCCGCGTGACCACCACTTCGAGGTATTCGCTCGGCACCACGAGCGAGCTGGCGCCGGCTACGTTGAGACGATCGAGCAACGCGGTGAGGTCACGATCGAGCGCACGGGCGCCGTCTTCCGGCAAGGCCGCAAAGGCCTTGTGCACCGGGCCGTACCAGGTGCGGAACACGTCGATGAAGTGCGCCGCCGAGCGGTAGCGGAAGTTGAACATCCGGCGCGTCACGGCGATGCCCGCCGCGCTTTCGCCAAACAGTTCCTGCAGGTGCGCCTCGACGCCCCAGCGTGACGGCGGCAACAGGCCGACCGGCGGCGGCAGATGCCCGCCCAGCACCTTGAACAGCTGGCCGATGAAGCCTTCCGGCGTCCAGTTGGCCAGCCCGATGCGCCCGCCGGGCCGGCACACCCGCGCCAGCTCGGCCGCGGCCTGCGGCTGGTTCGGCGAGAACATCACGCCGAAGGTGGAAAGCACCGCGTCGAAGCTCGCGTCGTCGAACGGCAGGGCTTCGGCGTCCGCGGTCTGGAACGCCACGTCGAGCCGCTCGGCGCGCGCGCGCTCGGCGCCCCGGTCGAGCAATGCGGCTACGTAGTCGGTGGAGGTGACCTTGCAGCCGCGCCGTGCCGCCGCCAGCGTGGCATTGCCGTTGCCGGCCGCGACGTCGAGCACACGCTCGTCCCAGCGCAGGTCGCAGGCCTCGGCGAGCTGCTCGCCGACCAGTTGCAGCGTGGTGCCGATCACGGCGTAGTCGCCGCTGGCCCAGGCCGTCATCTGGCGGGTCTTGACGGCGTTGAAGTCGATGGGTGCGTTCATGGCAGGTGTCTCCTTGACGGTGGTTGGATGCGGGAGTGAACTGTCCGGCCGCCGCGGCCGTTGCGTCCTGCCTTTGCGTCGCCCTCGCCTGCCCGATCGTCCGCGCCGCGGCATAGGCCGCCGGGCCGATGGTCAGCGCCTGCCGGCGTGGCCAGAATCCAAGCTTCCATTGTTCGAACCGGAAGGAGCGCCCATGGGTGCACAAGCCATCGCCGAAGCCTTGCAACGCGTGGAGACCGTGCTCGCGCGCCGGCCCGAAGCGGGCCTGCATGACGACGCAGCCGCCACCGCGACCTGGCAAGGCGGCACGCGCGTGGTCGCGCGCCATGCCAACGGCCTGCAGATGCCCACCGACATGCCCGGCGAGTTCGGCGGCACCGGCGACCAGGTGAGCCCGGGCTGGCTGTTCCGCGCCGGCGTGGCGGCCTGCGCGGCCACGTCGATCGCGATGCTGGCGGCAAGCGAAGGCATCGCCCTCGATGCCCTCGAAGCCCGCGTGGACAGCAAGACCGATTCGCGCGGCATGCTGGGCATGACCGGTGCCGATGGCCAGCGCGTGAGCGCCGCCCCGTGCGACGT
>JAURVW010001240.1 GCA_030655275.1 Solirubrobacteraceae bacterium | reverse complement strand
GAGTCGACATGGAAACCCTTCTGGTGTACAGCGGTCACAAGACAGTGGATATGCTATTGCGTTACCTCCAGCGTGGCCGAGTAGTCAAACAGCGGATCGACAAAGGGGCCTCAGCGGCGATGAAATCTCTGCATTAATGCTCCCGTGTCGATGGAAAGGGGAACCCTCGTTTCTATCCAACCGCAACTGGGGAGTCCCTACTTTTGAGGAGGTTGGGCTTGCCTCTACACAGTATGACTTTCCGCTGCATGCGGCAAAGATCTCACATTGTTCGAACAGTGAGTTGTTAGGACTAGCTAAAGGCACTCCTTGGGAAGACGAGATGAAGAACATGCTCAAGTACTTGGAAGATCGCTCTATGTTCGCGGATGTTCCGGCCCCTGACTTGCATGATTCCCGCTGCGGTTTAGACGAGGAAGAAGTGATCCAGCTTATGGAAAATGGTTTCCTGGAACGCATGCCGACTAATGAGCCAATCCGGGGCGTTCTTAGGTGTTTCAAGCTGTTGGAGTTGGTCAAGAAACGCTATCGCGTAATCAACTGGACGTATACTGCGAACAAGGATGAATCATCTGACAAGTACTATGTGAAGCTCCCTAGTCTAGGTGATACCAGGAAGTTGGTCCATCGTGGGGACTGGGGCTGATATCCAAGCGGCATTCAACCAGTTCCATCTGTCGGAGTAAAGCTCCGCGGGGTGGACCAATGGGTGCGTCTTACGCGTCTTCCCATGGGCTGGCGTCCGGCTTGTCGTATCACCCAGTGCGCTAGTAACGTTTTGCGGGCACCCTGCTCGGAACACACAACAGTCTTCATTGACGGCATCTGTGGTGTGGGTGACCGCCAGCGCTTAAGAACGGACCTTGAGATGTTGCGGAATCGTGCAAACAAGTGTGGGTTGTTGTTCAAAGAGAATCTATCAGCACCTTCCCTGTTAATCTCTCAGGAGATTGATTTCTTGGGTATGCGATTAGACCTAGCCCGAAAGCGGGTTAAGCTTGGCGACAAGACTATAGCCAAGCTAGCTGGCTTATGGGCTCTCAAGACGACCGCTGGTTGGAAGGTCCGCGATTTTATTTCTTGTGTAGCGATTTGCTTTTACCACTCTGCCGCTACGGCTGGATCCCAACGCATTGGAAGATTCCAATACGTCCTGCAGCGGTGGGCACGTTGGCAAGGTTCTTTGGCACTCATGCGCTCTAGGGATGGCATTGATGGTCTCACCGCTGCCTTCGTGGAGGAACCGGACTTGATGCAACTGCTGAGTTTTTGGGTGCGTGAGGTCCTTGACAATGACTG
>JAURVW010001230.1 GCA_030655275.1 Solirubrobacteraceae bacterium | reverse complement strand
GGCGCTCGTGGTGGTGTCGCTCGTGAAGGACCACGGGCCGGAGTTCCTCATCGCGGCCGGGCTCCTGGCCGGGGTCTTCCAGATCGCGCTCGCGCTCCTCGGCGCCGCGAAGCTGATGCGATTCGTGCCGCAGTCGGTGATGACGGGCTTCGTCAACGCCCTGGCGATCCTGATCTTCATCGCGCAGATCCCGCACCTCACCGGCGGCGGACTCGCGGGCTACGTGGTGGTCGCGGTCGGGCTCGTGATCATCCTCGGGCTGCCGCGGATCACGCAGGTGGTGCCGTCGCCGCTGGTCGCGATCGTGGTGATCACGGCGGTCGTCGTCGCGACCGGCGGCCTCGACCTGCCGACCGTCGGTGATGAAGGCGAACTCCCGACCACCCTGCCGATCCTCGGGTTGCCGTCGGTGCCGTTCTCGCTCGAGACGCTCGAGATCATCGCCCCGTACTCCCTCACCCTCGCGATCGTGGGCCTGCTCGAGTCGCTCATGACGGCCCGGCTCGTCGACGACATCACCGAGACCGACTCCGACAAGACCCGCGAGGCGCGCGGGCAGGGCATCGCCAACATCGTGACCGGCCTCTTCGGTGGCATGCCCGGCTGCGCGATGATCGGGCAGACGACGATCAACGTGCGCGCCAGCGGCGCCCGGACCCGCCTCTCGACCTTCTCCGCTGGTCTCTTCCTGCTGCTGCTGATCCTCGGCCTCGGGCCGGTGGTGGCCGTGATCCCCATGACGGCCCTGGTGGCCGTGATGGTGTTCGTCTCCTACGCGACCTTCGACTGGCACTCGATCACGCCCTCGACCCTGCGCCGGATGCCGCTCGGCGAGACCGTCGTGATGCTGGCGACGGTGGCCGTGACGGTGGCGACGAGCAACCTCGCGCTCGGCGTCGGGGTGGGCGTGCTGGTGACCATGGCCGTCTTCTCCCGCCGCGTCGCGCACCTGCTCGACGTCCACCGCCGGGTCTCGGGCGACGGCGAGTCCGTGGTCTACACCGTCGCCGGCGAGCTGTTCTTCGCGGCGAACGAAGAACTCACGAGCGCCTTCCACCACCCCGACGACCCGTCCCAGATCGTGATCGACATGTCGGCTGCGCACGTGTGGGACGCCTCGGCCGTCGCCACCCTCGACGCCATCGCCCACAAGTACGCGCGCCTGGGCAAGACGGTCGACATCGTCGGACTCAACGAGCCCAGCGAGCACCTGCACCAGACGCTGTCGGGGAAGCTGGCCGCCGGGGACTGATCGTGGGCAGCACCTCGGCCGGTCGCGCAACTTGCCGACCCACCCCGGGTTCCATCACGCATGCGCGCAAACGGACAGGGCTGCTCCATCTCGGCGTCGAGGCGGTCGCGATCTGCCGGTCTGGCGCAGGCGCGCGGGTACGGTGACCGCAGGATGCGCATCTCCCCCTCACGGTCCCGGTCCGCCGCTCTGATCGCTGCCGCGCTCGCGGTCGGCGGAGGGCTCGCCTCGGCGCCGGCTGCGGCCGCCGCACCGACCGCCTCCGCCGCGGCTGGCACCGCCACCTTCACCGACCCCGACAACGTCGCCGGTCCGCTCTCGGTCACCCTCCAGCAGGTCAACGGCCCGAGCGTCGACCCGCAGGGCTGGAACGTCGCGTTCTTCCAGCTCTCACCGTCGGTCGTGCCTGGCGCCGGCTGTCAGAACGGCCTCGTCGGCGTGGTCTGCCCGTTCGGGGCGGCGGCGCCCGGCGCGATCAACGTCGATCTCGGCGGCGGCGACGACCAACTCACGCTCGAGGTGGGCGAGAGCGCCGCGTCGACGACCGCTGCCATCGCCATCAAGGGTGGCGCCGGCAACGATCGCATCTCGACGATCCGCGCCAAGGCCGTGATCGACGGCGGCGACGGCGACGACATCCTCCTGCCCGACGAGATCCGGCCGATCGTCGCGGTCCCCGGGATCACCGTGGGCGGGGAGATCCGCGGCGGCGCCGGGAGCGACACCGTCGCCTTCGAGTCGAGCCCCGAGGCCGTCACGGTCTCCCTCGACGGGATCGCCAACGACGGCCGCATCGACGGACCCAACGGTGCCTCCTCGGAGAAGGACAACGTCTTCTCGGACGTCGAGAACATCGTCGGCCCGGCGAAGGGCAGCCTCCTCACCGGCAGCAAGCTCGACAACAAGATCAACGGCGGCGCCGGCAACGACAAGATCGACGGACTGGCCGGCGACGACACCCTCAGCGGTGGCGGCGGCAACGACGAGCTCAACGCCGTCGACGGCGCCCCGGACGATGCCGTCACCTGCGGCGACGGCGACGACCTCGTCTTCGCCGACTACGGCGACGCCGTCGACAAGGCCAGCTGCGAGACGGTCGTCTGGGCCCCGGCCCTCTCCTCGAAGTCGCTCCGCTACAAGGACAAGAAGATCCGGGTGGGGCTCAAGTGCCCCAAGGAGGCGACCTCCTGCATGGGCACCGTGATCCTGCGCACGACGGGCACGAAGCCCGCGACGATCGCCAAGGCGCGGTACGACGTGGCGAAGGGCAAGAAGGGCACGGTCACCCTCAAGGCGACCTCGGCCGGTCGCAAGGCGATGAAGAAGAAGGCGATCAACGCGACGGCGCTGATCGAGCTCGACGGTGGTCCGGCCCCGCTCGGGCCGGCGGTCAAGATTCGTCGATGAGCGCCCGGGCGGCCAGGCCGGCCGCCACCGCGATGACCACGTCCTCCGCGGGCGTGAACAGGTGCAGCCCGGCCAGCGTCACGAAGGCCAGGACGCCGAAGAGTCCCGCGCACACGGCGCCGTGGGCGCGCAGCCATGCGATCCCGCGCGCGCCGAAGATCGCGTAGCCGCCGATCGCCACCATGTAGGCGACGGCCGCGACGATCCCGGACAACACGCCGTAGTCCAGGCGCATCGCCGAGCCGACGAGGTAGCCGACGGGCGCCGACGCCATGAGCAGCCAGAGGCGGACGGGGGGCGCGTCGATCGCTTGGTGGAGCGGTGCGGGGGAGCTCGCCATGGCCACAAACCCTTACAGCGCGGCCCTGTCCGCCCTCGGGCGCGGCCGGTCAGCGGGTGACCGTCGTCACACCACCCGGCGATTCGCCATCGCCTGCAGCTCGCTCGGGGAGGCGCCCGTGAGCTGGGCGATCTCGGCGCCGTCGACGGCGCCGCAGTGCACGGCCCGCAGCACGTCGGCCGCCAGCGCCTGCGCCGTGGCCGGCTCGTCGACCGTGGCCGCCGTGAGGTCGTTCGCCAGGTAGGTACGCAGGCGGCGGGTCGCGTCCGGCAGGCGTCGACGCTGCGTCACGATCGTGACCAGATGACGGGTCACGAGCTGCGCCGGATGCAGGTCCCAGCCCTGGCGGATGCCGTCGGCGAGCGCTGCGGCGACGAGCTCGGCGTGCACCTTCCAGTGCGCATGGACGGTCGCCGTGTCGCCGACGGGGAGCTTGTTCGTGGAGCCGTCGCTCACCTCGACACCGGTCTGTGCAGCTGCCAAGCGCATGGCGGCCTTGGCGGTCTGGGCGACGGGATGGTCGGAACGCTGATGCTCGGCGCTCACGCCCAGCGCCGCGGAGTAGTCGTAGGTGCCGTAGTGCAGGCCGGTGACGCGCCCGCCGCCCGCGTCGATCATCGCCGGCAGCGACGCGGAGCCATCGGCGGCGAGGATCGTCTGCGGCGTCTCGACCTGGATCTCGAACCGCAGCGAGCCGGCCGGCAGTCCGTGCGCCTGTTCGAGGGCCGACAGCAGCTCCACGTACACGCGCACCTGATCGACGTGTAGCACCTTCGGCATCGTCACGACGAACCCGTCGGGCAGGCCGCCGAGCTCGGTCGCGATCCGGCCGATGAGCCGGTCGAGCGTGCGGATGGCGCGGTGGCGGGTCGACGCGTCGAAGCTGCGATGACGGATGCCCAGGCGCCGCGGCCCCGTGGAGGCGGCAGCCTCGGCGACGAGCACGGTCGCGGCGAGATCGACGTGCTCGTCCTCCTCCGCATCGGTGTGCGGGCCGTAGCCGTCCTCGAGATCGATGCGCAGGTCCTGGATCGGGGTCTGCTCGAGGACGCGGCGCAGCAGCGGCCAGGCATCCTCGACCTCTGCCGGGTCGAGTTCGAGTGCGCCGGCGAGCGCCAACGGCGTGGGGGCGTGTTCGTCCAGCGCAGCGAGCGCGAGACCTCCCCAGGTGGCGCAGAGGCCAGGACGCGCCAGGTGGGCGGGTACGTAGACCGTGTGGGACGGCTGGGCGAGCAGAGCGCCGCCGGGCCAGCGTCGGGCGATCCAGGCGTCGAGGGGCTCGAGGGCCTCATCGATCGCTCGCAGGGCGTGGTCGGGGAGTCGATGGGGTCCGGGCATCAGGGGATCATGGACGCTCGGGTCGAGGACAGCCCCATGGAAGCCTCGACCCAAGCCCCGCCATCCTTCGAGGTACGGGTCCCGCACGCAAGTGCAATCGATTGTCCGACCGGCTAGGGCGACCGCGTCGGTCTTGGCCCGGGAGCCAAAGGGGAGGGCCTATGCAGGTGCTGACGGGCGCAGGGCGGCGCGAGCTGCGCCGACGACCGCCGCCGCGAGCCCGTCGAGCGACGGTGACCGCAGCCGCCACTGCTGCCAGTAGAGCGGGACGTCGATGTGGCCGCCGGGGTCGAGGTCGACGAGCTCGTCCGGCCTGCCGCGCGCCGGGAGCTGGAGTTCGTCGAGCATGCCCCAGCCGAGACCCAGGTGGATCGCGGCCGCGAAGTCGGTCGACGACGGGATCATGTGCGAGGGCGGCGACAGCGTCTGGGCGGGCCCGGCCCGGCGCGCGAGGTAGGCGTGCTGGAGCGGGTCGTCGCGGTCGAAGACCAGCACGGGCGCGCGAGAGAGGGCGGCGGGCGTGGGGCCGTCCGGGAACCATCGGGCGGCGAACGCCGCCTGGGCCACCGGGAGGTAGCGCATGCTGCCGAGCGGGGTCACGGTGCAGCCGGCGACCGGCCGGGCATCGGTCGTGACCGCCGCGACCGCCGACCCATCGCGCAGCAGTTCGCTCGTGCGTCGCTCGTCCTCGCGCAGCAGGTGGAACGAGGCAAGATCGGCCAGCGGGGCGAGCGCCGGCAGGAACCAGGTCGAGAGCGAGTCGGCGTTGACGGCGACGGTCAGCGTCGGCTTCTCGACCGGGCGGCCGGCCCCGTCATGAGGAGACCCGTCACCGACGTCGACGCCGTGCCCCGCCAGTCCGGCCGCGGCGTCGGCGGCCAGCAGCTCGATCTGCCGCGCGAGGAGCAGGATCGACTCGCCCGACTCGGTCGCCCGGACGGGTTTGCTGCGCACGAGCAGCACGCGCCCCGTCGCGGTCTCGAGCGCGCGGATCCGTTGGCTGATCGCCGACGGCGTCACGTGGAGCGTCTGGGCGGCCCGTTCGAACGTGCCCTCGTCGACGGCCGCCGCGAGGGCCCGGAGCTGGTGGAGGTCGAGATCCATCAACAGCGATGCTAATGATCCGTGAGAATCCTGAACTGGACTGCTGGCGAACGGTGACCGACACTGGGAGGAGATGGCAATCTCCGAACCGATCACCACGGCTGCCGCGGTCCAAGCGGTCCTCGGCATCGACCTCGTCGCGATGCTCTCCGGTGCTGCGTTCGGCGCCTCGCTGATCGTGGCGATCGGGGCCCAGAACGCCTACGTCCTTCGACAGGGACTCCGGGGCGAGCACGTGGGGCTCGTGATCGCCGTCTGCGCGTTGTCGGACGCCGTGCTGATCGTCGCGGGCGTCGCCGGGGCCTCCGCCCTGCTCGAGAGAGCGCCTGGGCTGTTGACCGCCATCCGGATCGGCGGGGCACTGTTCCTCATCACGTACGCGGTCCTTGCCCTGCGCCGGGCGCTTCGCCCCACGAACCTCGACCCCACCGCCGGCGACGACCCCACCAGCGCGCGCGTCGCCCTCGCGACCGTCCTCGCGCTCACCTGGCTCAACCCGCACGTCTACCTCGACACCGTGGTGCTGTTGGGCTCGGTCGCCAGCACGCACGGCGACGCCCGCTGGTCGTTCGCCGGCGGCGCCGCGCTCGCGAGCTGCATCTGGTTCACCGCGCTCGGGCGCGGCGCCGCGTTGCTGCGGCCCTTGTTCGCCAAGCCCGTCGCCTGGCGGGTGCTCGACGGCTTTGTCGCCGTGGTCATGTCCGCGCTCGCCGTGACGCTCGTCGCGGGGACCTGAGGGCGCCGGGGCTGTCGGGGCTCGTCGGGCCTGAGTGCCGTGACGCCGAACTGGCACACTGTTATGTGGGCCGCATCACATTCGAAACTGCCGAAAAATGAACGCTACCGCTTTCCGGTCGACCGGTAATCGGAACTACCCAGAACTGAGCGAAGTTTCCCCTGCAACGAGCGTGTTTTGAGCCCCCATCGGAATGGTGGTTCCGAGTATGTGTCCGACGGCACTGACCCGCACTGACCGTCCCCCGAACGGAGTAAAGTGAATTACCAAGAAAGGACCTTCGCGATCGGAGTTACGGGGGCGTACGTTCGAGAGGCGTTCGGTCGCCAAACGGTCTGGAGAGGTCCCACATGTCGATTCTGCTTTTCCCAGTTGAACGAGGCGCGCGCGGTCTGCGCGGCGACCTCCTCCATCACCTCGTGCAGGACCGGTACGCGGCCGTCTTCGCCGGTGGTCCCGACACCTCGAGCCTCTCGTTCGGCGAGCTCCATGAGGCCGTCGGCCACGCTGCCGCGCCGAACGCCGTCTACACGATCGACGCCCTGGCGGCGCTCGAGAACCTCGGTCTCGTCGAGCGCACCGTCGCCGGTTGGCGCGCGACGCAGGCCGGCGTCGTCTCGGTCGACCAGACGCACGAGCTGCTGGCTGCCGCCTAGCCGCAACCCGCCTCGGTCGACCCGTCCGGTCGACCGACGCACAGGGTGGTTGCCCGGCCACCCGAACTCGCGGCTCTCCGCGGACCGAGACCTCGCCCGGTCGGTCTAGACCGCGACCGCGACCCGCCGCTCGCGACGTTCCAGCGTCATCGAGGCGACGAGGAAGCCCAGGCCACCGAAGGCCAGCCCCACGCCGACCCAGCTCGGCGCCGCCCACGAGTTCGTCGACGTGTACGCCAGGCCCGCGAGCCAGGGCCCGAGGGCGTTGGCGGTGTTGAACGACGCGTGGTTCATCGTCGCCGCGAGGGTCTGCGATTCACCCGCGACGTCCATGAGTCGCGTCTGCAGTGCGGGTCCGAGCAGCAGCACGTTGCCCAGGAGGAACACACCGACCGCGGCGGTGTAGGGGTTGGTCGAGGCGAACGAGAAGGCCGCGAGGGCGCCGGCGAAGGCGAGCAGCCCGTAGAAGAGGGTCCCCATCAGGTTGCGGTCGATCAGGCGGCCGCCGACGAGGTTGCCGCAGACCATGCCGGTGCCGAACACGACGAGGTAGAGCGGCACGATGCTCTCGGTGACGCCCGCCCGCTCGGTGAGCGTGGGGGTGATGTACGAGTAGACCGCGAACATGCCGCCGAAGCCGATCGCGCCGACGCCGAGGGTGAGCAGCACCTGGGGTCGCTTCAGGGCACCGAGTTCGCCGCGCATGCTGGCGCCGGCCTGTGCCGGCGTGGCCGGGACGAACCGCAGGATCGAGAGGATCGTCGCGACGCCGATCGCCGAGACCAGCACGAAGACGCTTCGCCAGCCGAGCGCGTGACCGATCGCCGTGGCGGCCGGCACGAGTGCGACGTTCGCGATGCTGAGGCCGAGCATGACGGTGCTGATCGCCCAGGCCCGCCGTTCCGGGGGCACGAGCGAGGCGGCGGCGAGCGAGGCCACGCCGAAGAAGGCGCCGTGCGGCAGGCCGCTGAGGAAGCGCGCGATGAGGAGCGAGCCGTACGACGGGGCGGCGGCGCTCAGGAGGTTGGCGACCACGTAGATCGCCATGAGACTCACGAGCAGGCGGCGGCGCGGCAGGCTCGAGAAGAGCACGGCGATCACGGGTGCGCCGACGACGACGCCGAGCGCGTAGGCGCTGATCACGTGGCCGGTGGTGGTGACGGATGCGTCGATGCCGCTGGCGACGTCCGGCAGCAGGCCCATCGGCACGAACTCGCCGGTGCCGATGCCCAGGCCACCCATCGCGAGCGCTCCGAGGGCCAGGCCGAGTCCGTGCGGCGTGCTCGGAAGGCGGGGGGAACTCACCCCGCGCAGGCTAGGGACGTCGGCCTGCCGGGGAGTGTGAGTTCGGTGGCTGCGGAGCGGCCCGGCGCGAACGGGCTGGACGCGAACAAACCCCTGGTTCGTGTCAGAGCACCTGCTCGCAGTTGCGAGCTCGGTCCTTGCCCCGGTCCATGTAGATGCGGTCGTAGCCGGGGCCGCAGTCGACGATCTCGGCGGTGCCGTCGATCGAGATGATCGTGTCGTTGCCGGGGCCGCCGTAGAAGCGGTCCTTGCCCTTGGAGCCGGTGATGATGTCGCGGCCGTCGCCGCCGATGAGGGTGTCGGCGCCGGCCTGGCCCCAGATCACGTCGTCGCCCGCGCCGGCGTCGACGTAGTCGTCGCCGATGCCCGCGAAGAGACGGTCGTCGCCGTCGCCGCCGAAGAGCCGATCGGCGCCGGGGCCGCCGTCGAAGGCATCCGCGCCGTCGAAGCCCATGAGGATGTCGCGGCCGCCGAAGCCGATGAGGGTGTCGGCCTGGCTCGTGCCGGTGATGCGGTCCGCGCCGTTCGTCGCGCGCTTTTTGCCGACCTCGTAGCGGACGGCGGGACTGGCGCTCTGGGCGAGGCGGGAGCCGCCGACGAGCAGGCCGGCGTTCACGCGACCGGTCAGGACGGAGAAGGACGGGTCCTCGCCGGCAGGGTCGCCGAAGACGATCGTCTCGCAGTCCTTGGCCTTCTTGCCCTCGCCCGTGGAGCCGACGTAGACGACGTCGTTGCCGGCGCCGCAGTCGACCGTATCGATGGCGGTGCCCGTGTAGATGATGTCGTCGCCGTCGTCGCCGTAGAGCGTGTCGACGCCACCGCGCCCGCCGGAGACGATGTCGTTGCCGGGACCGCCGTGGACGGTGTCGTTGCCGCTGCCGGCGTCGATCACGTCGTCGCCGTTGCCGCCGTTGAGGCCGTCGTCGCCGTTGCCGCCGATGATGAGGTCGTTGCCGTCGCCGCCGAGCACCTTGCGGTCGGCGCCGCGGTTCGTGTCGATGAAGTCGTCGCCGGGGCCGCCGTCGTAGAGCGGGTCGTCGCCGAAGCCCTGTTCGACCATGAAGTCGTTGCCGGGGCCGCCGTAGACGTAGTCGAGGCCGTCGCCGCCGTCGAGGATGTCG
>JAURVW010001158.1 GCA_030655275.1 Solirubrobacteraceae bacterium | reverse complement strand
GAGTGGATCGACGGCGTCGACGCACCGGCATCCTTCGTCACCAGCGACAAGGATGTCGAGCCGGTCTCCATGCCCGACACCGATGACGTGTGGGCGACCACCCGCTTCTCGGACGGGAGCGACCTCGCGCACGACATGCAGGTCAATATCGTCACGTTCAAGCCCGGCGGCACGATCCCGTTCGCCGAGACGCATGTCATGGAACACGGCCTCTTCGTGCTGCAGGGCAAGGCCGTCTACCGCCTCAACGACGACTGGGTCGAGGTCGAGGCCGGCGACTTCATGTGGCTGCGCGCCTTCTGCCCGCAGGCCTGCTACGCCGGTGGCCCGGAGGACTTCCGCTACCTGCTCTATAAGGACATGAACCGGCAGATCCGGCTCACCTGAGCTCCGCCGCGCGCGATCGTGGATCAGAAACGCACCTTCCCGAGCCTGGGGAGGTGCGTTTCTGATCCATCACCTCCTCGTCTCGCGTGGGCCGGCGCTGAGAGCCGTTGACAGACGGCGAGAGCTTCCGTACTCTTTCACTAGTAGAAACTTGTCTTCCACAATCCGAAATCAAGGATGAACAATGAGCTACACCGTGAACGCCTCGATCCTGCTGACCGACCTGCCGACGCTCGAGCGTCCGGCCGCGGTCACGGCGGCCGGCTTCGACGCCGTCGAGTTCTGGTGGCCGTTCGCCTCCGCCGTCCCGGCGCAGCAGGAGGTCGACGCGTTCGTCTCCGCGATCCAGGATGCCGGCGTGCAGCTGACCGGTCTCAACTTCTTCGCCGGCGACATGCCCGCGGGCGACCGCGGCCTCGTGTCCTGGATCGGACGCGAGGACGAGTTCCGCGCCAACGTCGACGTGGTCGTCGGCATCGGCGAGCGTCTCGGCACGAAGGCCTTCAATGCCCTCTACGGCAACCGCATCGAGGGGGCGGATGCTCAGGCGCAAGACGACCTGGCCGTGCAGAACCTCGCGATCGCCGGGGCTGCCGTCGCGAGGATCGGCGGCATCGTGCTGCTGGAGCCGGTCTCGGGCATGGACGCCTACCCGCTGAAGACCGCCGCCGACGCGCTGGCCATCATCGGCCGGGTGCGCGACGAGCACGGCGTCGACAACATCCGCCTG
>JAURVW010001090.1 GCA_030655275.1 Solirubrobacteraceae bacterium | reverse complement strand
GAGCTCGGCGAGGGCGGCGATGGTGGCGTCGCGGGCGACGGTGATCCCACGGCCCTTGTAGATCTCGACGACGGGCGCATCCTCGCCCGGCAGCAGCCGCGAGGCCGAGTGCACGAGGGTGCGGTCGAGATCGCTGGCGAGCACGAATCGGCTCATTGGGCTTTGTCCTCGATCAGCCCGAAACAGGCGTAGACGTCGTTGCGGCGCTCGTGGATCGGCACGCCGCGGTCGCGGGCGAGCATGAGCACGTGGCCGAGCCGTTCGGTGTGGCGGGGATCGACGACGATGCCCTGCGGCAGCCGCCGCAGCAGCACGCGCGTGGTCTCGCCGATGCCGGGTTTGACGCGGTGCACGTTCTCGATGCCGAACTCGGCCTGCACCGCCTGCACCTCGCGGAGCCCGCGCCCGTCGGCCGGCGCGAGATGCTGCGCCTCGTGCAGTCCGGCCTCCAGCCACGAGCCGGGTCGGTCGCTACCGGGGGCGCCGGCGAACTGCGCCGCGACGGTGTCGACGTAGTGGCGCGACACGTCCCGCGGGGCGAACTCGCGATAGACGCGCACGCCGTGGAAGGCATCCGGGCCGGTGAGGTCGGGACGGATGATCGTGCGGCTCAACAGCCCGCTGACCGTCGAGTTGAGGCAGGCCGACGGAATCAGCTCGTCTCCGCGCGAGGCCGTGAGCTCCGCGACGTGGGCCGGGTCGGTGAGGACGGCGAGGCGGGCCGGGATGCGGACCCCGGTCTCCTCGGCGTGCTGATCGAGCGCCTCCTGGAGCTCCCACTGGATCGCGCCCTTGCCGGTCCAGCCGTCGACGAACACGATGCGGGCCGGGTCGTACCGCTCGCCCAGGTATTGCAGGGCCCGGGGGTCGAGGCCCCGCTCGCGCACGATCGAGACGGTGTAGTGCGGGGCGTCGATCCCGTCGAGCAGCAGCGCGCGGCGCAGCAGCACCCCGACGGGCGTGCCGGCGCGCGCGAGCGACACCAGGACGGGCTGCTCGGAGGCCTCCGCCACGATCCGGCGGGCGAGGACCTGCGTGAGGAGCGCGATCCGCCCCGCGTGCTCGTCGAGCAGCTGCGCGAACAGCGCCTCGTACTCCGCGGTCGGCTCGTACTCGATGGGCAGCGTCTCGGCGTAGTGACCGCCACCCTGCATGAGCCCCTCGCGCACCTCGGTCGGGAGCTCGAGGCCCTCACCGGCGATCTCGGTGAGCAGCATCGTCACGTCGGACGGCTCGTAGGAGCCCAGATGCGGCGGGGTGGCGAAGCGGGGATGGGTGGAGTCAGGGTGCAAGGGTCACCGCGATCAGGTCGCGCGCGCCGTCGGCGGCGAGGAGGTCGAGGAAGGCCTGGCCGCGCTCGCGATGCGCGCCGTCCTGGAAGTGCACGACGATCGCCGGGCGCTCGGAGGCCAGCACGTTGTAGGCGAAGCCGGGAACGGCGAGGTCGTCGGAGTTGGGAAAGGCCAGGCCATCGCGGATCGGATAGTCCGGCTGGTCGCTCACGAGCACCGGGCTGCGCGTGCTGGAACTCGTGAGGGAGCCCGAGAAGACGGCGGTGCGTTGGGCGAAGGCGAGGTGCTCGCCGGTTCCGAGCATGAGGGTGCCCGGGGGCAGATCGCCGAGCTCGGAGGCCGCGCAGACGGTGGCGCCCGCGAGCCCCAGGCGCGCGTCGCGATCCTGCCCGTCGTGCTGGAGCGCGCCCGTGAAGCCGATCGCGATGTCGCGGACCCTGGCCGCGGGCAGGTCGCTGCGGTGCGCCGGAAGGATGCCCCCGCTCCAGCCGGCCTCCGTGCGGCGTTCGGCCGGGCGCGTCCCGAGCGCGACGACGTCGATCGTCACGCCCAGCCGGGTGGCGAGCGCCTCGATCGGGCTCTCGGCCTCGCCCTTCGAGGAGCCGCGGCCGTCGAGCAGGGCGGCGATCACGTAACGCTCACGCGGATGCTCGGCGTGGAGCACCTCGATCAGGTTGCAGGCGGTGCGGCCGGTCGTCAGCTCGTCGTCGACGAGCACGAGCGTGCCGTCGGGCCAGCCGCCCTCTGGCCGGGCGATCCACTGCTCAGGGGCGTGGGAGTGCGGTTCTGCGAACGGGAGGCCGCGGGCGGCGATCGAGGCCTGCCGCGTGGTGGTCTGCCAGTGGACGGCGTCGAGCGCGGTGGCGACCTGCTCGCCGAGGGCGGTGGCGGTCTCCGCGAAGCCGACCACGACGTAGGGGTCCGGCCCTGCCGGTGCCGCCTCGATGTCGGCCACGAGCTGTCGCACCCAGAGCTCGTCGCCGCCGAGCAGCGCACGTCGGGCCTCACCGGCACGACGATCCTCCGCGACGGCGAGGCCGAGCGCGAGCCCGGAGAGTCGGCAGCGGGCGGCGCTCACCGGAAGGTGTTTGCCGAGCACCGTCGAGACGAGCAAGAAGGCGCGCTTCGGGTTGTGGCGCTCGGCGACGAGCACCAGCCGGCTATCGGCCACGAGTCTCCTCGAGCAACGCCAGGAAGGTGTGGTCGGGTCGGAGCACCCCGAACGCCCTCGCGCGGGCGAGCGTGCGGTTGGCCCAGAGCGCGTGCGGCTTGGGCTCGTTCATGCGCTCGCCGCCGGGACTCGCGGTGACGCCGTCGCCCGCCCGATTGGCGGCGGCGATCGCGTCGGCCGACTGCCATTCCTCGTACGACACGACGTACGCCGAATCGACCGCGAGCGCGTGCATCGGGTGGATGACGGTCTTGCCGTGGAGGCCGTTCGTGCGGTCGAGCATGGCCTCGCGCAGCAGGCCGTCGATCGCGCCCGACAGCAGCCGCCGGCGGATCTCGGGGCCGACGTCGTCGCCGAACTCGTCGGCGAACGGCGTCTCGCGCAGGCGGGGCTTGAAGACGCGGGGTTCGCGGACGTACTCCCACACGGCGCCGGAGATCGGCGGCGCGTCCTCATCGCGGGCGAGCACGTTGACGATGTCGGCGATGATGTCGCGGACGACGGCCAGGTCGTAGATCGTGAAGTCGCGCGGGCGCCGCAGCCCCCACTGCCCGGAGAGGTCGGTGGCGCCGATCCGCAGGCACGGGATCAGCGAACGGTGCCGGGCGACGACGGAGCGAAGCTCGAGCAGGGAGTCCAGGCGCGACTCGCGCTGGGCGAGGTCGGTGCCCTCGAGGATCGGCAGTCCCCACAGCGGCCGGTCGCGCCCGACCTGCGCCGAAGCGACGATCTTCATGAACGCGCGTGCCTGGTCGGCGCCGACCTTCGGTAGCACGACCCCGTCGAGCTCGGAGAGCAGGTCGCCCCACTCCTCGAGCAGCCGCTCAAGATGCTTCGGCGTGCGGACCCGGACGAAGACGAACGGCACGCCCTCCCGGCTGCCGACCTGCTGGACGTGCGCCCGCACGAGGCCGAGGATCTCGTGGACGCGCTGCTCCGCGGCCGGCAGGTCGCGGTCGGCGATCGCATCCTCGAGGCAGAAGACCATCGCCGTCACCGACGGCCAGTATCCCGAGAGCAGTCGCTCGGCGGACTTCGGCGTGGTCGCCGGCACGTAGAGCACGGCCCCGAGGGCAGCCCCGACGCGCGAGACGTCGTGCGACGCGCGCATCGGTTCCGGGAGGCGCTCGAAGAGGTCGGCGCGCGCCTCCTCCGCGAGATGGGAGAACCGCGAGAGCGGACGATGCGTGACGTCCGCGGCGGTCAGGTGGCCGCCGAGCCCGTCGGCCGAGGGGACCACCGGCGAGGTCACTTGCTGCCCCGCACCCAGTTCATGCCCCAGCCGAACGCCTCGTCGAGCTGCTTGTGGCCCTGCACGTACTGGACCTGGCGCTCGACGGTGTAGCCGCCCGAGCCGCCGCTGATCGTGCAGACCGCGCACATGCCGACGCCGTCGCGGGTCTCGTCGAGCGGGATCGTGACGGGCTCGCCGCCGGAGTGGATCGTGACCACGCCGCCGGCCTTCGACCAGTTCGGCGCGCCCTCGTAGATGAAGGCGAACACCACGATCCGCTTGATGTCGGCGGCGTGCGATTCGGAGAGCAGCAGGTTCTCGCCGTCGGTCGACGTGCCGGAGCGGTCGTCCTTGTCGAGCTTGATGAACGGCGGCTGGTGCAGGTCGCCGAAGGCGTTGCCGAGGGCCTGGATGACGCCCTTGCGACCATCGGCGAGCTCGAAGAGGCAGCCGAGGTCGAGGTCGATGTTGCCGGCGGCGGCAGCCGCTGCCTGCATCTTCTTGAACAGCCCGCCGCCGGCCGGGGCCGGCGCCGCC
>JAURVW010001153.1 GCA_030655275.1 Solirubrobacteraceae bacterium | reverse complement strand
CGGTGGCGCGACGCTTGCGGCCGTGCCGGTGGCTGCGCCCGCATCACCCGCCATGGAGCCACTTGCGTCACCGGTCCCTGGGCATGCATCGACACCCGCGCCGAAACCGGCGGCTTCCGCCGCGGCCCCACAGATCGAATGGCCCCGCGGCGGCTTTCAGTGGACCGACGCCTGGCGCGACGAACTGCCGATCGTGCGGGGCATCAAGGCTCCTCCGCTGCCGTCCGTGCGGTCGCACCTGTCGAGTCCGGTCAGTCTGGCCGACGACCGCTACGGCCGCTCCGCGGCAATCGTCATCGATATCTCCGAGGCTCTTGGGCGCAAATGGACCTTTTGGGACGAGGCACTGTCGACGCAGATGATCCGGCGCGACTTGCTGCTCGAGCCAGACTCCGAGTACTGGCTCGAACTGAGCCTGCAGGTGGTGTCCTTGATCGAGCGACGGGCCGAACTCGACTGGATCAGCCAGATCGGCATCGAGCTGCACGGCGTCGCTTTCATGCTGGAACGCATCCTCACCCTGTGGCAAGCCGTGAGGAGCAGCAGGTTCACGGACATCGCCTACGGCATGCGAGAGCGCGAACTCCCGTTGCTGCGGCGCGCGATCGCGAGCGCGAGCGACGAGGCGCTGGCCGAAGCGACCGCGATCGCCGACCGCGAGCGCAGTCGCAGCGAAGCCGACCGCCTCGTCTGCTCCTACCTGTTCCCGCACCGCGAGGATTGGGCGGTCGACTGCGTCGCCGCGAAGTTCGCGGACACCAAGGACCTGCTGCGCGGCTGCGCCATGCCGATCGACACCGCAATTGCCTACCTCCAACGCAAGAATGGCTACGCCCACTACCACGATCGCACCGGCGTCCTGCTGCAGGTACGACGACACGGCGAGGCCGCCTTGCCTCTGGTGGCGGCGCTGTTGGCCATGGCCTCGGACAAGGCCAGCACCGAGAGCGCGCTGGAACTGCTGATGGCGATGCACGTGCCGGCGATGCTCGGTTTGCTCGTCGATGGCATCGAGAACAAGGAAGTGCGCGCCGCTCTCGACAAGGCCGCCAAGACCTGGCCGGCGGCGGTGCTGAAGACCGCCATCGAACGCAGCCTCGCGACGCGCTCGCGCACTGTCGAAGGTTGGACGGTGCACATGGCCCTGCGCGAGCCGGAAGTGCTCGCCGTCGCGCTCGCCGCACTCGACGATGTTGCCCGCGGGCGCTTCGAGGCGCTGTTGCACGCCCAGCACAGCGCCGATGCCGCACCCGAGCAACTCCCGCCGCTGCTGCGCGATCCGCCCTGGGCGCAGAAGACCCGCCCGCAGCCGCTGCCAACCCTCGAGATCGCGCCGTTGGCCGTGCCCGATGCGATCGAGTGGACCGCCGAGGAGAT
>JAURVW010001149.1 GCA_030655275.1 Solirubrobacteraceae bacterium | reverse complement strand
GCGCGAGGTCGGCCTCGACCACCGCATGCTCACCGAGGACATCGACTCCTCGCTGCGCGCGCTGATGGCCCGCCACCGCATCGTGCACGACCGCTCCGTGATCTCGACGGAGCTCGCACCCGTCACGCTCTCGGCGTGGTGGCGCCAGCGCACGCGCTGGGCGCAGGGCTGGTTCCAGGTGACGCTGCGTCACGGCAAGGACATGCGCCACACCTCGGCGTTGCCGCTGCCGACCCGCATCTACTGGGGCCTCATGCTCACGTGGCGCGAGCTGTTCCCGTTCGTCTCGCTCCAGGTCGCCTCGGTGATCGTCGCCGACCTCGTCCTCGGTCGCGGCCTGCACCTCAAGACCGACCCACTTCTCATCTTCACGACCACCGTCACGCTCGTCAGCGGCGCCCTCGTCGGCGCGGCGGCGTGGCACGTCGCGACCCTGGAGACCCGTTCGCAGCTCAGCGTCGGCTGGGCGATCGCGGCGTGCGTCATGATCCTGCCCTACACGCTGCTGCGCAACGCCGTCGCCGTCGCCGCGATCGTTCGCGAGCTCGTCGGCGACCGCCGCTGGCTCGTCACGCGCCGAACGCTGCCCACCGGCGCGTCAGCCCCCCTTGCCCCCTCGGAGACCCAATGAGCTTCCACATGCCCCGGCGCCTCGCCGCCGCCTGCGCCCTGCTGGGTTCCGCCCTCACCTTCGGGGGCGTGGCCGTGGCGCCGGCCTCCGCCAGCGAGCGTGTCCCGTTCGTGGAGCTCGGGCAGGCTCCGATCAAGCTCTCCGGTGGTCTGGCGCAGTTCCAGGGTTCGATCGCGATCCCCGGTCGCTGGTCGGCCTGGCGCGGTGAGGTCCGGCTGAACTGGACCGGCTCGACCGAGCTGGCCGAGGGCTCCGCGATCCGCGTCTCGGTCGGTGGCGCGGTCGTCGGTACGAGCGAGGTCACAGGTGGCGCGGGTTCGGCGACGTTCCGCATCCCGGAGTCCAAGGCGCGCGACGGCGTCACGACGCTGCCGGTCCTCATCGAGGCGCGCCTCAAGACGAAGCGCGCGCAGTGCCCGGGTCCGGACGACCTCTCGGCCTACCTGCAGTTCTCCCAGAGCTCCGGGATCGTCATCGACGGCGACTGGGCCCGCCAGCCGCTGCGCCTCAAGGACCTGCCGGACGCGGCGGTCACCACGGTCGGCCGCGGCGGCAGCCCGCTCCTCGTGCGCTTCGCGCAGAAGCCGACCCCCGAACTGATCGGCGCCGCCGCCATCGCCGCCGGGGAGATCTCCGCCGCTGCGGGCTCGGGCGGCGTGAAGCTCCGCGTCTCGCAGCCGGGTGCCGAGCTCGAGCCGCGCGACACGGAGGCCGTCGTCACGCTCTCCCAGACCGCCGGGCCCGGCACGCTCGCGGTCGCCGCCTCGGTGGGCAACGCTCCGCGCATCATCATCAGTGGCGCCGCCGACCAGCTCGTCCAGGCCGCAGGCGGCATGCGCGCGAGCATCGCGCGCGGCCTCCCGGGAGCGTCCTCCAGCAAGCTCCCGAAAATCTCGATCAAGCGCACGGGCCTTCCGCGTCGTATCCAGCTGCCGGCCGGGTCGTTCAACGGCTACGGCTCCGGCACGGTCGGCCTCGAGTTCCAACTTCCCGTGTACCGCGAGGCGCTGCGCGGCGCCCGCCTGCGCATGTCGGTGTCCTACGACGCCCCGGCCGGTGGCCGCGCGGAGGTCATCGTGAACGGCCGCAGCATCGCGACGGAAACGCTGCGGAGGCGTGGCAGCACCCGCTTCGACGTCGAGGAGCAGCTCGCGGGCCGCGGCCCGGCGCTCCAGCGCGCCGACCTACGCCCCGGCACGAACCAGGTCCAGGTCAACGCCGATCTCAACTACCCCGCGACGCGCTGCTCGCTCCCCGAGCAGACCGGCGCGGTCACCGTGAGCGACTTCGGGTCGGTCACGCTCCTCACGCGCGAGCGCCCCGTGCTCTCGACGCTCAGCACGCTGCCGTTCCCGCTCAGCCGCACGGCGGGATGGAAGGGCAGCACCGTCCAGGTGCCCGTCGATCCCACGAGTCCTGAGCTCGCCTCGGTGCTCGGCATGATGGCCGAGGCGCGCCGCGTGACCGGCGAACAGGCCATGCCGACCTACCGGATCGCCAACGACGTGCCCACTGGTACCGCTTTCATCCTTTCGCGCCCCGGCGCCGTTCCGGCCGAGCTCACGGAGGGCATTCCGGGGCCGATCGACGAGGGTGTCCTCGCCGCCTCCGGCAACGCGAAAGCCGTGAAGATCCTGGCGATCGGGCGTCGCGCGCTCATCCCGCTCACCTCGAACTACTCCATCGGAAACGTGCAGGGCCGCGTGGTCCAGGTGCTGCGCACCGGAGACGTCGCCGTCCGCCTGAACGACGTCCAGCGGGTCACCGGGGTCGAACGCGGGGCGACAAGCTGGCGTTGGCCGCTTATCGTTATCGCCGTGGCCGTCCTCGGACTTACGTTGCTCGGCCTCCGTGGGGCCATCCGGCGAGTCCGCAGGGACGACGCGTGAGCGCCCGCCCGATCCCGTTCCTCCTCAAGGGGAAGACCGCCGAGCCGCCCACCCTCCCGGCATCATCGCGCCGCGAGGATCGGGGTGCGCGCCGCAACGGCAAGGGAGAGGGCTCCGGCTCCGGCACGTCGCCCCTGACCCCGGACCAGCAGAAGGCCGCGACGGCCGCCGAGCGCAAGCGCAACAGCCGCCTCCAGGAACTCGACGCGTTCCGCGCGCTCATGGTGCTCGTGGTCTCGTTCCACGCCTACCAGGCGTCGTCTGGCGACCTCGACGCGCACGCCCTGCGCGACCTCTCCGTCGGCGGCGTGCTGCTCGGCAACGTCGACGTGCTCCTGCCGATCTTCTTCGTGCTGTCCGGCTTCGCGATCTACTACCAGTTCGCCGCGATGGTCCTCGGGGGCAAGGAGCTGCCGGGCAGTCGCCTCTGGCTGTTCAAGCGGGCGCTGCGTCTGCTGCCCGTCTACTTCGTCGCCTTCGCGGTCGTGTGGGTCGTGCGCTACGGCGGCGGTGAGGAGCAGTGGAAGGATCTCGGCTGGGGCCTGCTGCTCATGCAGACCTGGTCCACGGACCACATCTTCCGAACGATCGACCCGGGCTGGTACCTCTCGATCGAGTGGCAGTTCGCCGTCGTCACGGCCGTCGTGATCATGCCGTGGCTGAGGACGATCTCGAAGTGGCCGATGCGCTCCCGCATGGCCGGGCTGTTGGTCCCGCCCGTGGTGCTCACCGCCATCACGATCTGGTGGCGCCTGAGCCTCGAGAAGGCCGGCGTCCCCGGCGACCACTGGGGCGCCTGGTTCGCGCCACCGTCCTGGGCGATGATGTACGGCGCCGGCATGCTGCTCGGCCTCGCCCTCGTGCTGCGCCCGCCGCACCTGTGGCGCCTGCCCAAGCCCGCGCCGACCCTCATCTTCTGGGGCGCGACGGCCTTCCTCATCAAGCTGCAGCTGTGGCGCGGCGAGGATCGCTTCGCGACCATCTGGTACTTCCACCTCGCCATCATCGGCGTCACGCTCTGGATGGTCGCGGCGATCACCG
>JAURVW010001122.1 GCA_030655275.1 Solirubrobacteraceae bacterium | reverse complement strand
GGCGGTCGCGGCACGGAACTGGCTCGGCGTGAGTGGCGTGTGGGAAGGAGCAGTGGTGGTCAAGACGGGGCGGCTTCGGCGTGGGGGGTGCCGAGCATGCCTGAAAGTCGGGATGGGCGTTGGCGGCGGGGCTCGGGGCGCGAACCCGCTCACCCTGAGCCTGTCGAAGGGTCGGTGACTGAGCACGCGCTGCTTCCACAAGCTCAGGGCGAACGGGATACGTGGACGACGATGATCGCAGCGTACCGGTCGCCCTGAGCTTGTCGAAGGGTCGCCCTGAGCCTGTCAAGGGCCATCGATCACCAGATCAAACCGACCCCGACAGCACCCTCGCCGTCTCCGCCCCCATCTCGTGCAAGCCCTCCGCCACACCCGCTCGATCCGCGGCCGGGCGGTTCTGGCTGACCTTCCACTTGCCGGCGATCTCGGTTACCACGATCTCGATGCCGACGATCGCGCGCAGCAGCGCGTCCACGTAGTCCCCGGGCGCGTCGCTCACCGCCCACGGTGCGGCGCGCGGCGCTTCGTGGCGGTCGGTCAGGCGCGTGACGAAGGCGCGCAGCCAGTCGGCATCGTCGATCGCGCGGTGGCGGCCGCGCGCCTGCACCCTCACGTAGTTCCAGGGCGGCACGACCTTGCCGTGCTCGCGCTTGGCGGCATAGAAGCTCGGCGAGATGTAGGCCTGCGGGCCCTGGAACACGACCAGCGAATCGAGGTCGTCGCGCGCCTCGCGCCAGAGCGGGTTGGCACGCGCGACGTGCGCGCGCAGGATGCCGGGGCCGCCGGCCGGGTCGGCGTCGAGGACGAAGGGCACGCTGTTCGCGCTCATCGTGCCGCCGGCCGATTGCGTCACGAGGAGGCCGAGCGGGTGGTTGCGCAGCAGCGCGTGCAGCACCTCGGGGCGGGTCTCGACGTTCGCGGCGGGCTGGTACATGGCGGAGGCTCTCTTCAGGCGGTGATGGGGGCATTGGCGGGTGCTCGGAGGCGCGCGTCGAGCTTCGCGCGCACCTCGGGCCATTCGGTGTCGAGGATCGAGAAGTAGACAGTGTCGCGCACCCGGCCCGACGCCGTGACCAGGTGCTTGCGGAAGATGCCTTCCTGCTGCGCGCCGATGCGCAGGATGGC
>JAURVW010001088.1 GCA_030655275.1 Solirubrobacteraceae bacterium | reverse complement strand
AGGCGCCGGCGAACGGCGCGCTCTGGAAGAAGCGGGGATCGAGCAGCGGCAGGTCGTGGCGGAGTTCGTAGGCGACGAAGGCGACCAGCAGGGCGGCCGCGACGAGCAGGCCGCCGATTGTCTCGGGCGAGGCCCAACCGGCCTCGGGTGCCTCGATGATCGAGAACACGGCGAGTGCCAGGACGGCGATGATGAGGAGCTGGCCGACCGGGTCGACCGGACGACGTTGTGGCGCCTTGGACTCGTCGATGAAGCGGGCGGTCAGCGCGATCGCCGCGACGCCGACCGGCACGTTGATCCAGAAGATCGCGCGCCAGTCGATCAGCTCGACGAGCGTGCCACCGACGACCGGTCCGGCAGCGAGTGACAGGCCGATCACGCCGGCCCACACGCCGATGGCCTGGGCTCGCTCGCGGGGGTCGTCAAAGGTGTTGCGGATGATCGACATCGCGACCGGGTTGAGCATCGAGCCGCCGATGCCCTGGAGCATCCGAAAGCCGATGAGCGCGTTCGCCGACGGCGCGACGCTGCACAGGAGGGAGCCCGTGCTGAACAGCGCGAGGCCGATCTTGAAGATGCGGGCGCGGCCCAGGCGGTCGGCCGTCGACCCGGCGAGCAGCAGCAGGCTCGCGAGCACGAGCGTGTACGCCGAGACGATCCACTGCAGCTGGGCGGTCGAGGCGGAGAGGTCGTCGCGCATCGAGGGAAGCGCGACGTTCACCGCCGTGTTGTCGAGCCCCACGATGAAGAGGCTCATGCAGCAGATCGCGAGGACCAGCCAGCGGCGCGGATCGGGGCTGGCCGCTCCGGGCGGCGGGGGAGTGGGCATCGACGAGGCAGCCTAGGGCCGGGATCGCGGGGCGCTGAGCAGGTTGTGGTGCTCCGGGTGTCGAGAACCTGCGCAGCGTCCGCGTAGCCCGGCCCGCCGCCCGCCGCCGCCCGCCCGCCTTAGTTCACGAGCTTGCGCTGCATCCCGAAGATCGCCAGGCGCCAGAGGATCACCGCGAAGGCGACGAGGATGCTGAGGTGGGCGACGTCGACCCAGCCGTCCCAGCCGAAGACGGCGTGGCGCACGAGCTCCACGCAGTGGTGGAGCGGGTTGAACCAGGCGAGCGTCTGGGCCCAGTCGGGAAGGCGGTCGAAGGGGAAGAAGGCGCCCGAGGTGAGCATCACGGGCGTGAGGAACGCGCTCGTCACGTAGGAGAAGT
>JAURVW010001087.1 GCA_030655275.1 Solirubrobacteraceae bacterium | reverse complement strand
GCGTTGGTTCACGCATTGAACGGCATCGACTTTCACTACGAAAACATCATTGCTTGCGGGAGCAGTCCCGTCATGATCGATCTTGAATGCTTGTTGACAGCTTCGATGATTGATCTTCAAGACGATCTTCCACACGCCAGCGCATTGTTCAAAGTATTGAAGTCAAACGGCCAGTCGGTTTTCTCCAGTGGTTTCCTTCCCTATTCACCCGATTCGGAAAACGACTACAGCGGCCTGACCGCCCAGAGACAATTCACGACCACGACCAGGCAATTGATCCGCGCGCAAGGCTTCTACCATTTGAAGCGGGTCAAAGTCGACAACACCCCCGTCCTCAAACACCTTCCGGTTTTCGCTGGCGTTCAGTATTCGCTGGAGGCCTATCAAGAAGCGTTTCTTGCAGGTTTTGAGTTTGCCTATGACGAGGTGATGAAAAATCACACGGCGTTGTTCGACCTGATTCAACAACACGCTGCTCATTTGAAAACACGTGTATTGATCAAAAATACCCAACGCTACATCGATTTCATCGAGCTGACGCTGCACCCGCGGTTCATGCAATGCATGCTGCACCGGCAGCTGCTGTTGGCAACGATGTGGTCAGAGTCGAATGAATCACTGGCCGACAATAATGTTGCGGTTCATGAGCTGGCTGATCTGCAGAACGGTCACGTTCCGAGTTTCACCATGCCCGTCACCACGAGTCGGATGTTGAATTCACATGGCCGGTTCGTTGCGACACTCGACATCGATAGCACTTTCGAAAGTTTCCGACTAAAGCTGAGTACGCTCAGCCACCAAGACAAAGTGTTCCAGGCATTCATCCTCAAGGAGTGTCTGTTCCCTGCCGGCAATGAAGCATTACCCATGAATCGGCGACACGTCGCCAAAGGCGTGCCGGATTTGCAGCCAGCGCAATACCTGGCGGGCGCTCTGAAGATCGCGGCTGCCATCGAGCTGCAGCGCCAGGGCGGTTGCACGCGCGGCCTTGAGTTCGCTGGGCAGCGAATGCGCCACAGCCAGTTGCAATGAAGGTTCCGCCAGGCACCAGGTGCGCAAGGCC
>JAURVW010001091.1 GCA_030655275.1 Solirubrobacteraceae bacterium | reverse complement strand
AGCGGCGGCAGCAGCGGCGGCAGCAGCCTCTTCCTCGGCCTTCTTGCGGGCCTCGGCCTCGGCCTCGCGGCGGGCGCGCTCGGCAGCCTCGCGGGCTGCGCGCTCCTCGGCCTCGCGCTTCTGGCGGAGCTCCTCCTGCTCACGGAAGTGGGCAGCGCCCTCGGCGATCACGTCGCCGAGCGACTTGATGATGAGGTCGCAGGCCTGGAGGGAGTCGTCGTTGCCCGGGACGACGATGTCGATGCCGTCCGGGTCGCAGTTGGTGTCGACGAGACCGATGATCGGGATGCGGAGGCGCTGGGCCTCCTGCACGGCGATCGCCTCGGCCTTGAGGTCGACGATGAAGATCGCGTCCGGGAGGCGCGTCAGCGAGGACGCACCACCGAGGTTGCTGCGGAGCTTGGCGAGGTCGGCCTGGGCCGCGAGACGCTCACGCGTCGGCAGCAGCTGGAGCTGGCCTTCCTTCTCGTAACGCTCGAGGTCGTGGAGGCGCTTGATGCGGCCCTGGATGGTGCCGAAGTTGGTGAGGAGGCCGCCGAGCCAGCGGTTCTGCACGTACGGCATGCCGGCGTTCTTGGCGTGGAGCTCGATGGAGTCCTTCGCCTGCTTCTTCGTGCCGACGAACATGATCTTGCCGCCGCGATGCGCGAGCGCCGAGGCGAACTCCTGCGCGTCGAGGAGCGCCTTCTCGGTCTTGAGAAGGTCGATGATGTAGATGCCGTCGATCTCACCGTGGATGAAACGGCGCATCTTCGGGTTCCAACGACGGGTCTGGTGCCCGAAGTGAACGCCTGCCTGAAGCAAGCTCTTGAGGTCGACTGCGGCCATGGCGGTCTCTGTCCTTTCGCGCGCCCACCGAGAGCGGGGCTGCGTGCGTGATGAATTGGTACCGGGGACGGACGTGCGCGAACCGGTCTCTCGACCAGCAGGACCGCGCTCGGCCCGTTGCTTCCCCGGGTAGGGAGTAACAACGCCCGGCAGTCTAGACGACCCGGGCGTCCTCGCGCGCTGCGGCCAGGGCCTGCGCGAGATCGTCCGGCGGCTCGGACTCGAGTACGAGCCGCTCACCCGTGACGGGGTGGTCGAGCGTGAGCTTCGCGGCATGCAGCCACTGGCGGGTGAGGCCGTAGGCCGTGCCCTCCTCGCCGTAGGTCGGATCGCCGACGCACGGATGCCCGATCGCGTCCAGGTGCACGCGGATCTGATGCGTGCGGCCGGTGTCGAGCTCGACGGAGAGGTAGGTGTACGGCCCGAGATGCTCGATCACCGTGAAGTGGGTGGTCGCGGACCGTGGCGAGTCGCCGTCGACGGCCATGCGGGAGCGGTCGCGCGGATCGCGGCCGATCGGCGCGTCGATCGTGCCCGTCCGCGATGGCGGCGTGCCGTGGACGAGCGCGAGGTACTCCCGCTTGATCCGGCGTTCGGAGAGCGCCATCTGCAGGCGCCGCAGGACCACGTCGGTGCGGGCCATCACGAGCAGGCCGGTGGTGTCGCGGTCGAGGCGGTGCACCACGCCCGGGCGATCCGCGGGGCCGCCCGCCGTCTGGCCGCCGAGCGCCTCGACGAGCGTGATGGTGCGAACGCCGGGGGCCGGGTGCACGACCATGCCCATCGGCTTGTCGACGACGATGATCGCATCGTCCTGGAAGACGATCGGCACGCCGGCCTCCTCGGAGGAGACGACCTGTCGCGGGGCCGAGTACGGGATCTCGACCGAGACCTTCTGGCCCACCTGCACGGGACGGCGCTTCGTGACGCGCTCGCCGTTGACCCGCACCTCACCGGCGGTGATGGCCTTCTGCGCCTGGGCGCGGGAGTCCACGAGCGTGGCGACGAACTTGTCGAGCCGCAACCCCTGGTGGTCGGCGCCGACGACGCCCTCGACGATCTGGGGTGCAGTCATGCGCCGGCCTCGGCTCGGTCGTCGGCGTCCTGGTGCTTCTCCGCCTTGCGCTCGGCGGTCTCGGCGAAGAGCAGTCCGACCGCAAAGGCGATCGCGCCGAAGGTGATGGCGATGTCGGCGACGTTGCACGGGGGCAGCGCCGGGAGATCGAGGAAGTCGGTCACGGAGCCGAAGGCGATGCGGTCGATCAGGTTGCCGACGGCACCGCCGACGATCAGGCCCGCGGCGAAGCGCCCGAGCGGACCGGGCAACGTGCGGATGAAGACGATCACGACCGCGACGAGCGCGACCGTCGAGAACAGTCCTACGACCCAGGCGGGCGCACCCGAGAGGAACCCGAACGAGACGCCCGTGTTCTTCGTGTGGACGAGCTCGATGCCGGGCAGCAGCTCGCGCGAGGAGCCCTGCGGCACGTCGGCGCGGACGAGCGCCTTGACGGCCTGGTCGATCGCGATGACGACCGCGGCGACGACCGCCGCCAGACGCAGACTCATCTGATCGCGGTCGCGATGAACTGCAGCAGCAACAGGACGATCAGCGGGCTGAAGTCGAGGCCGCCCATCTGCGGCAGCGCATTGCGGAGCGGGCGGAGCACCGGCTCCCACACGCGACCGAGCACCTCGTGGGCCTGCACGATCGGCTGTGGCACGTCGCGCATGAAGTTGCGGGCGAGGTCGAGCAGCACGTACACGAGCAGCAGGAGCGCCGCGATCGAGAGGATGTTCGCGATCAGGTTGGTCGTGGCGTTGCCGACGCCACCGGACTGTGCAAGGACGAGGAGGGAGTTCATCGGATGATCGAGGCGTCGACGGCGTTGGCGATGGCTTCCCGGAAGCCACCGGCCTCCAGGGCGCGGATGGCCCGCGCGGTGGTCCCGCCCGGCGAGGTGACCTGCCGGCGGACCCCCAGGGTATCGCCGCCGCGAGCGGTCACGAGCTGCGCCGAGCCGGGGATGCTGCCGGCGACGACGTCGAGCGCGATCTCCTGCGGCATGCCCTGGCGCACGAGGGCGTCGACGTAGCCCTCGATCATCAGGGCCACGTAGGCCGGCATCCCGCCGGAGACGCCCTGCGCGAGCGGCAGCATCGCCTCGTCGAGCTCGACGACCCGGCCGACCCTGCCGAGGATCGTGGCGACCTCGTCGGCGAGCTGGCGCTCCTCGGCGCCGTACGGCGAGCAGAGGATCGTGAGGCCGGCACCGACCTCCATGGCGATGTTGGGCATGATCCGCGCGACCGTAGCGTGCGGGTAGGCCTCACGCAGGTCGGTGAGCGGCGTGGCCCCGAGCGCCGAGAGGATCAGGCGGCCGTGGTGGTCGAACGACTCCGCGACGCTCGCGAGCTGCGCCGGCTTGTGGCACAGCACCGTGATCTCGGCGACCTCGGAGACGGCTTGCGCCGAGGAGTAGGCCTTGCCGCCGGTCTGCGCGGCGAGCTGCTGGGCGCGCTCGAGGACCGGGTCGTAGACGGCGACCGGAGTACCCAGGCCGAGTGCGAGCGCACGGGCGAGATTGCCAGCACCGAGAAGACCGATCTGCATGGGACCAGCCTACGCCGCGCGGGGCGCGACCGGCGGGCGACGGCCGTCGCGGCGCCGGCGGCACGGTTCAGGACTGGTTGTAGAAGCCCTTTTCGAGCAGCTGTGCGCGCTGCTCGGCGGAGAGTTCGACGTTGCGCGGCGTGAGCATGAAGACCTTGTCGGCGATCCGCTGCATGCCGCCGTCGAGGGCGTAGGTGAGGCCGGAGCCGAAGTCGATCAGGCGACGGGACAGATCCTGCTCGGCGCCCTGGAGGTTCAGGATGACCGGCGTGCCGTCCTTGTAACGGTCGGCCATCTGCTGGGCGTCGTTGAAGCTCTTGGGGAGCACGAGGTGCACGCGCACGTCGCCGCCACCGAAGCCCGGGTCGGGCATCTGGCGCAGGACGCTCTCGCGGGGAGCGGCGACGGGCTCGTCGCCGAAGATCTCCTCGTACTCGTCGGCACGCTGGCGGCTCGACCGTCGGGGGCGCTCCTGCTGCGCGGGCGCAGCGTAGCCATCACCGGCGTCGTGCTCGGCGTAGGAGTCATATTGGTCGACTCGCGACTCGGCGAGGCCGAAGTACACGAGTGCCTGCTGAAAGCGGTCGCGGAAGGCCATCGGGTTCGACATTACCGAGTGGGCGGCAATTCTCCTGCCACCCTCGGTGGGATGCACGGGTCGTTGCGCTCCCCCGCGCCCGCCGCTAGCCCTGCTGCGGGCGGTCCGGGCGACTCGGCGTGAGCTCGAGGGAGCGGGCGTCAGCCGTGGGCGGACTCCAACGCAGCCCACGCCTCGTCGCTCGTGAGGATGCCGCCGATCCGCACGACCGTCGCGCCTTCCTGTGCCGCCACGACGGCGTCCTGGCTCGTGCCCATCGACAGCTGCGTGAGGTCGTGCTCGGCCGCGAGTTCGCGGAGCGCGGCGAACCAGCGACGGCTCTCCTCGGGCTCCCGGGCCAGTGGCGGCATGGTCATGAGACCGCGCACGGGCAGGCCGGCGGCGGCCTCGAGCAGTGCGGGCAGCGCGGCGGGCAGGACGCCGCCCTTTGCCGTCTCGTCCGCGACGTTGACCTGGATGAGCAGCTCGGGAACCTCGCCACCGGCCTCGGCGTAGGCGACGAGCTTGCGCGCGGCCGAGGCGCTCGCGAGCGTATGGATCCGATGGACGAGCGGCGCGATCGCCGTCGCCTTGCGGCTCTGGAGCTCACCGATGTAGTCCCACCGAAGCGCGGCGGGCCTGGCCGAGGCATCGGCGTCGACGCTGGGCGCGCCGGCGGCATCCGACGGCTCGGAGCGCGACCCGCCGACCGCGGCCTGCTTGGCCTCGATCACGTCGGCGCGGTTCTCGCCGAGGAGCGTGGCGCCCGCGTCGAGCAGCGTGGGGATCGCGGCGGGCGCGAAGTACTTGGAGGCGACCAGGACCTCGGGCGCGGACGAACGACCGGCGCGCGCAGCGCCGGTCGCGAGCAGCTCACCCAAGGTCGCGAGCCGAGCGCGCACGACCTCGACGTCGATCGACTCGAGCAGCACGCGTGCGGGCGGCGTCGGCCCGGCGTCGGCACTCATGCCGTGCGCCAGACGATGCCGGCCTGGCGGCCGGTCGTGCCACCGCTCGCGCGGTGACTGAAGTAGCGCGGGTCGCAGATCGTGCAGCGGTCGGCGCGGACGATCTCGCCGACTCCGGCGTGGGTCAGCGCCGCCGTCCCGAGCGCGGGCAGGTCGATCGTGTTCGGGCCGGGTTCCACCCCGGGACTCGGCTCGGCGGGCCACCCTTCGAACGCGGCGTGGACCTCCTCCCCCACCTCATAACAGCAGGCGCCGGCGCACGGACCGATGATCGCGACGACGCGCGAGAGGTCCTCGTCGGCGCCGGGCAGGTCGACGAGTTCGTCGATGGTGTTGGCGATCACGCCACCCGCCAGTCCGCGCCAGCCGGCGTGCGCCGCGCCGACGCCCCAGGGCGCGAGGAGGAGCACGGGGATGCAGTCGGCGGTCAGGACGGCGAGGGCGACGTCGGTGCGGTTGCCGACGTGTCCGTCGACGCCGTCGATCTCGGGCCTCGGAAAGTCCTCGCGGTGCTGCACGACGACCGTCTCGTGGACCTGACGGCCGATGAGCAGGTCGCGCGGCTGGTCCTCCGAGGCCCAGCCCTGCACGATCGCCTGGTTCGCCGCCTTCGCCGCGCGGTCGTCCTGGGTCCACGTGCCGAGGTTCAGCGAGTCGTACGGCGCCTCGCTCGTGCCGCCGGCGCGCCCCGTGAAGACGGCGGTCGCGCCGTGGGCGGTGGCGACGAGCCGGTCTCCGGTGTCGATGAGCGGGGTTGGGGTCACGGCACGGTTCTAGCAGGCTGCGCGCATGGCGATCCGAAGCTGGCCGTCGCGGTCGTGCACGCCGATGGCCCCGTCGAGAACGGCGTCGCGGGCGGCGTCGAGGCCGCGACCCAGCGCCGGTCCGGCCGCGACGCCCGCCGCGAGCAGGTCCTCGCCGTCGATCGCGGGCCGCACGGCTGCGAGTTCTCGCAACCAGCGGTTTGCGGCATCAGCGTCGGGGGCGGCGGAGACCGCGGCGACCGGCAGACCGGTGAACCGACGACGGATCACGGAGCCGGCGGCGGTGTCGTCGAGCGGCCCTGGGCGCTGGCCGGCGCCATCACCGGCGCGCAGCATCAAGGTCGCCTCGAGCAGGGCGGTCTCCTCGCGGCGGTCGAGCATCACGGCGAGCCTGGGGTCGTCGCTCGCGAGGGCGGCGAGCACGAGGTCGGCCGGGTCGGAGAGGCCGTCGCCGAGCCGCAGGGCCTGCTCGAGCCGGACGGCGTCGAGCTCCATGCGCGGCCACAGCCCGAGGCGCTCGGCCGCGGCGAGCGCGCCATAGGCATCGGGCTCCCGAAGCGCGAGGCGCAGCTCGGAGGCGAGGCGCTGCACGCTCACGGTGTCCAGGGCGCCGTGGGCGACGGCGGTCTGCGCCAGCATGGCCGTGATCGGGTCCCAGTCGGCCGCGAGACGCACCTCGTAGCGCGCGAGACGCCAGAGTCGCGTGGGGTCGTCGGTGAAGGAGCCCGGATGCAGCACGCGTAGCAGCGCGGCGTCGAGGTCCTCGAGCGCCGTCCCGGCCGCGGTCACGGCGCCCGTCCGCAGCGACACCGCGATCGCGTTGAGCGTCACGTCGCGCCGATGCAGGTCGATCGCGAGCGGCGCGGGCTCGACCTCGGGCAGCGCGCCGGGCTCGGCGTAGGTCTCGGCGCGAGACCGCGCGATGTCGACGGTCTGGGCGGCGCCGTCGCCGTCCATCGTCACCGTCGCGGTCTCGAACCGCT
>JAURVW010001089.1 GCA_030655275.1 Solirubrobacteraceae bacterium | reverse complement strand
CGGTCGTGCCGTCCTCCAGCGGGGCGTCGATCTGCAGGGCGACGAGCGCCTTGTTGACGCTGAACTTGGTGATCGCCAGGAGCAGGTGGGCCACCTGGGCCCGGGTGAAGTGCCGGGCCAGGTCGCCACGCAGGGCGGGGTCGACCGAGGCCGGTGTGAGGAGCATCGTGTCGACGAGCCGCAGGGCGACCACAAGCCGCTCGGGGAAGCCGGAGTGCTCGTAGTCGTCGATACCGGAAGAGAGATCCTCGTCGAAGCCCTGGTCGCGGGCAGCCTCGAACCGGACGGCCTGGCAGCGCCGGCAGTCGTGAAGGCGGGCAACCCGGAGCCGCACAACCTCGACGGTGACAGCGTCGGCCTCGTCGAGGCGCGAGACCGCCGACTCGTAGCCGTACATCGCCTCGTCGAGCGCGGTGTTGTAGCGACGCGGGCCGGTCGGCGGCGTGATGCGCGAGCTCATAGGACCCTCCCCGCCACGAGTCCGAGCCGCACGTCCATGTCGATCTCGTAGACCGCGACGACGAAGGCCCAGACCTCGGCCTCGGTCTGGTGCTCGAGGAGCATGGACACCTGCCGGTCCTGGAGACTCGCAACCGAGAACGCGAACTGCTCCGCGAAGGCGCACTGCAGCTCCTCGAACTCCGTGAGCTCGCGTCCATGGTCCGGCACCTCGTTGCCCAGGGCGGCCTCGATCGCCGTACGGCAGTGTGGCAACGCCGCGACGTCCGCAGCGGTCTGCGCCGCAGCGAACGACTCGGCCGGGCCGGGAAGAAGGTCGGCGACCACTGTGGGGATCACGATGCCCCCGTCACCCGCGAAGCAGGATCGCCTGCGCGGGACAGAGGTCCTGCGCCTCGGCAACGGCGTCGACCTCGTCGTCGGACAGCTCGCGCGACGCGACCGACACCGGCGGGCCGTCGACGAGCGTGAAGACGGTGGGAGCGACCTGGACGCAGAACCCGATCGCCTCGCACCGATGGGCGTCGACCTCGACCGCGGACTCGCTCATGACAGCGCCGTCAGCACGACAGGCAGGGACGAGTAGGCCTCGTAGAACGTGCCTGCGTCCCGAACCGGCGGCCGCTCGACGTCGAGCTCCATCCCGACCTCGAGCAGCTTGCGGGTCATAATCAGCATGGTGCCGTCGGTGACGTCCTCACCACTGGCGATGCCGGTGACGAGCGGGCGACCGAGGCAGGCGTGCATGCCGCCCCCGAAGGCCAGCCCCCAAGGGCTTCCCTCCGTGACGACACGGTGCGGGTTGAAGTCGAGCGCGTCCTCGCCGAACATTCGCGGGTCCACGTTGGCCGCACGATAGAGAAGACCCACAGTCTCACCGACCTCGATCGTCCGGCCGCTGGTGAGGACGACGTCCTTGGTCGCCTTGCGCAGGCGGACCGGCGAGGCGAGGAACAATCGGAGCGACTCTGCGAGGGCGCTGCGCAGGAACGCCGGGTCC
>JAURVW010001084.1 GCA_030655275.1 Solirubrobacteraceae bacterium | reverse complement strand
CCCACGACCACGACTCGCCGAGCGGCGGCAGTTCGGCCGCGACATCCGCGGCCGCGAGGAGGATCTGCGGCAGCGGTGCCTGGCCCTTCATCTTCGGCAGGCCGCACTACGCGACCTCGAGCACGATCAGCACCAGCCACGGCAGCAGCCGGTCCACGGCGCTGGCGCGCGCCGGCGTCAGCATCCACGGGAAATCGGGCGGGACGAAATCGACGATCGCGAGGTAGTTCGGCTCGAAGTTGGTGGCGCCGCGGCGCGGGTCCGTGCGCACGACCAGCGAGGTGTCGATCGCGACCACGTCGCCCGGGCCGTAGAGCTGCATCGGCACCGGCGGCAACACCTCGCCCGCGAAGGCGCCGGCGAGCTTCACGCCGACCTGCGCGGTCGCGTGCGCGGGCAGCGCGCCCAGGTTGTCGAGGTTGTCGAGCGCGACGCTGAGGCCGCGCCGCACCCACGGGAGGAACTGGTACGAGGTGGGCATGTCGCTGGACCTTCCTTGCGAGCTGGACTCAGAACACCGATTCGAACGCTTCGACCACCTGCGCCGCGCCGCCCATGCCGGCCGCGACATCGGCCGCATGCCAGTACGACTGGGCCGCGAGGCCGGTCATCGCGGTCGCGGCCATCGTGCCGCTCGAGGTGTCCATCACCTGCATCGGCGCCGGGTTGATGACGATCTTCACGTCGTCCTCGGGGCGCAACTGGTCCTTGCGGCGCAGCACGGTGCGGCCGGCGGCGCCGTTGTCGAGCGCCCAGTGGCGGTGCTGCGCGAGCGTGAGGCCGGCGCCGGCGAGGATGCTGCCGCTCTTGACGGTCGAGAGGTTGACCTCTTCGTAGTCGAACACCTCGGTCTGCGCGGCGCCGAACAGGTAATCGCGCTGGCCGACCTGCAGGCCGCTGTTGAATCGGTCGAACGAGGGCTTGGCGAGCAGGTCGTCCTCCTTCAGCGTCAGGAACTGCGCGGTCGGGAAGCTGTCTTGAAGGACCTTGTCGGGCACTCTCGCGTTAGCGTCTGCTTGTGGACCCGTGCCGAACGCCACCTTCGCAATGCCGATCGTGCGCTCGCCCTCGATCTGGTCGGAGCCGAGCTTGTCGAGCTGCTTGTCGAGCGGCATGCGCTTCTGCACGAACTGCAGCACCGCGTTCGGGTGCGCGAGCAGCGGCGCCTGCTGGCCCTCCGGCACCTTCGGCGGCGCGGCAAAGCTCGCGAACGCATCGCCGGCCTGCGCGAGCTGCGCCGACCAGTTGCCGATCTGCTCGATCTCGCGCTTCAGCTCGCCCAGCAAGGCGATCTTGCGGACGATGGTTTCCTTGTCCTCGCCCCAGGTCTCGTCGACGTGGAAGCTGAAGTCGGGCAGCGGCCACGGCGTGTGCACCTTGGCGCGG
>JAURVW010001057.1 GCA_030655275.1 Solirubrobacteraceae bacterium | reverse complement strand
GGCGTCAGCGTGACGCCGTATTCGAAGCTGCTCACCGCGGCGAAGGGCGAGTCGTTCGGCGAAGCCCGCGTCGGCGCGGCCGGCCACCTGGAGCAGGGCTTCGTCGCCGGCATCACGCCGACGCAGGCCACGCTCTACGGCCAGCTCGCTTCGCTGCCGAGCGCCGAGAGCTACCGCCTCGCGCTCGACAACCTCTCCGGCGAAACGCTGCATGCGGCCGCGGTCGCGGCGCATGCCGCGAGCCTGAGTTTTTCGGAGCGCATGAACAGCTGCCCGGTGCTCGACACGCAGACCGACCTGACGCATGAACAAACCTGCGCCTGGGGCCGCGCGATCGACAACCGCACCGATCGAAGCACCACCAGCGATGCGGCCGGCTACACCTCGTCGGCCCGCACGCTGCAGGCCGGCGGTCAGCTCGAAGTCGGCAACGGCTGGCTCGTCGGCGGCTCGCTCGCCTTCGACAGCAGCAGCGTTTCGCCGCGCGACACCGGCGGCCGCATCGACGGGCACAGCACGTCGGTCGGCGTCGTCGTCAAGCGCGAAGCGGGTGCGTGGCTGTTCTCGGGCGGCGTCGACTACGGCTCCGGCCAGTACGACAGCCAGCGCGCGATCAACATCGGCACGATCCAGGCGAACGCGACCGGCAACTTCGACATGAGCCACGTCGGCCTGCATGGGCGCGTGGCCTACCGCATGCCGCAGGACGGCTGGTACGCGAAGCCGTACGTCGACCTGCACGCGGTGCGCATGCACACCGGCGCCTTCACCGAAACCGGCGCCGGCGACTTCGACCTGAATGTGCAGAGCGCGCACGGCACGCTCTACACGCTCTCGCCGATGCTCGAGTTCGGCACACGCCGCCAGCTCGACAGCGGCTACACGCTGCACGGCTTCGTCGCGGCCGGCGCATTGCTGCACAACGGCGATGCCTTCGGCGCCCCGTCGTCGATGCAAGGCATGGCCGCTTCGGGCGCGACGCCGTTCCAGGCCAGCGCCGAACTGCCGCGCAACCAGGCCAAGGTCAACCTCGGTGTCGACATCGGCTGGAAGCAATCGACGCTGCGCCTCGAGTACGGCGGCGAGTACGGCCGCGGCTATCGGTCCAACACCGCGACGGTGCGCATGAACGTGCTGTTCTGAGCGCGCCACCACGAACCCTTCTTGAACTGACAGAGAACACCATGAACCCACGCTTCCCCCTCGCCATGCTGGCGCTCGCCGCCAGCGCTTTCCTCACCGCCTGTGGCGGTGGTGGCGACGACCCGCAGGCGCGCGGCACGCTCGTCGCCTCGCGCGCGACCGCGAGCCATGCGAACGCCGATGTGAATGCCGCCGCGCAGGCCGACGGCTTGCTGCAGCTCACCGGCCTCGCCGAATGCGGCGTCAGCGTCAGCCACCTCGACTACGTGACCCGCGACCCGCAAGGCGCACCCGCGACCGCGAGCGCCGCCGTGATGGTGCCGACCGGCAGCGGCGCCAACTGCACCGGCCCGCGACCGGTGCTGCTCTATTCGCACGGCACGACGACGCTGAAGAGCTACGACATGGCGAACCCGAAGGCGACGCCCGAAGCACGCCTCGTCGAGGCCTTCTTCGCCGCACACGGCTACATCGTCGTCGCGCCGAACTACCTCGGCTACGACACCTCCAGCCTGTCGTACCACCCGTACCTGAACGCCGAGGTCCAGGCCGCCGACATGATCGACGGCCTGCGCGCCGGCCTCGCGCAGGTGGCCGCGGCCGGCGGCGCGCGTGCATCGCAGCAGCTCTTCGTCTCCGGTTATTCGCAAGGCGGCCACGTCGCGATGGCGACGCACAAGGTGCTCGAACGCGACCACGCGGGCGAGTTCACGGTGACCGCCGCTGCGCCGATGTCCGGCCCCTACAACCTGGTGCAGTTCGGCGACACCGTGACCTCGCCGACCGGCACGGTCAATATCGGCGGCGAGTTGTTCATGCCCTACCTGCTGCGCAGTTACCAGAACTCCTATGGCGGCATCTATGCCAATGCATCCGACGTCTACCAGGCGCCCTACGACAAGACCGCACCGACAATCTTCCCGACCGACGTGCCGGTCGCCACGTTGATGGCGCAGGGCGCGTTGCCGAACGACCCGAGCTTTCGGATGCTGTTCGGCGCCGGCGGCCTGCTGACCGATTCGTTCCGCAGCAGCTACCCGACCTCTGCCTTCCGGCAGGCGCTGCAGACCAACACGCTGCTCGGCTGGACCCCGAAAGCGCCAGTCGCGCTTTGCGGCGGCGCGAACGACCCGACGGTCTTCTACACGAACACGACGAGCATGCAGGCCGACTTCGCGACCCGCGGCATCACGGTGCCGGCGTGGAACCTCGAAGACCGTTCGAGCCTGCCGGAGGGCAAGAGCTACGGCGAGGTCTACGATGGCTTCCAACTCGCGAAGCTCGCCGCCGGTTCGAACATCGCGGCCAAGTACCACGGCGAACTCGTGCCGCCGTTCTGCTCGGCGCTGGTGCGCGGCTTCTTCGCGACGAAGCTCGGCGCCGCCAGCTGACGGCCACGATCAACGACCCGGAGCCCGACGTGACACTCCCCTTGCGTGCCGCCGCACTCGGCGCCCTGCTCTTCACCTTCGGCTGCGCTTTCGCGCAGCCCGCGCCGACCCTGAAGCTCGACCCCGGCGGCGGCGTCACCGCGTTGGAGACCGGACAGTTGCTGCACCGAAGCGACCTGGCCAGCGTGCCGCTGGCCGGCGATGCCTTCTACGGAAAGAAGGCGCGCACCTATCGTGCGGTGCCGGTCACCTGGCTCGTCGATGCTTCCAAGGTGCCCGCCGGCGCGACCGTGCAGTTCCGCGCGACCGACGGCTTCGTCGCCGCGATCCCCGCGACGCTGCTGCTGAACCGCGACCGCGCCAAGCCGGTCGCGTGGATCGCGGTCGACGACCCGGCGCAGCCCTGGCCGCCGCTGCCCAAGCGCGGTGCCGGTTCGCCCGGCCCGTTCGCGCTGATCTGGAGCGGCCCGGGCGCGGCCGCGGTCT
>JAURVW010001051.1 GCA_030655275.1 Solirubrobacteraceae bacterium | reverse complement strand
ATCTCGTTCGGGACCCGCAGCTTTCCGATGTCGTGCAGCAGCGCACCGAACTCGAGGTCGCGCATCTGCCGTGGATCGAGACGCAGTTCGAGCCCCACCTCGATGGCCATGTCCACGACCCCCTGGGTGTGCTCGCCGCCGGTGTAGGCGTCGTCGGCCTCCAGCACGTCGCCCATCAACTGCGCCGTGCCTCGATAGGCGCTCGAGAGCTGCAGTGCCTGCTCCAGACGTTCGCTGCGTTCGCGCGCGAACTCTCCGATGATCGCGATGAGCGGGACCAGCGCGATGATCGCGACCGAGCCGTGGGCCATCACCACCGCGGTCACGAACCCGACCGGAGCGAGCGATGCGTCGACCGTCGCGATCCAGACGAGCAGCTTCAGCTGGATCGACGGCCGGATGCGATGCAGGTACCAGCTGGTGAAGAGGCTGACGCCGATGTCGATCGTGAACTGGGCTGCCAACGCAGCGACGACGATCGGGACCGCGTCCAACGTCGCCTCGGGAGCCCCGGCGAAGGCGAAGACGATGGCCGGGCCGATCGCCGGCCAGGCATCGCCGGCGTAGAAGACGCTCGACCAGATGGGGGTCTCCGGACGGTCCCTGAGGTGCTCCACCACCCCACCGAGCACCAGGCCCGAACCGACCACGACGGGGAGCCAGGCGGGCGGGACCGCGAACCACATGGGAACGAGCACGAGTTCCAGGGGCGAGGTCGATCCGGACCCGATCTCGAACCGGACGAGGGTGCCCAGCACGAAGACGCCGAGTAGCGAGGCCACCACCCACGGAGACGCCCAGCCTTCGCTGGGGGCAAAGAGGAAGAGCAGGACCGCCGGGACGATGAACATCCCGTCGAGTACGGCCTCGTTGATGAGGCGCCGGCGCTTGTTGCTGGCACGCCAGACCCGCCCGTGGCGGTGAATATGCTCCAGGCCGGGATCAAGCATCTCTACGGGAGGATCGGCCGGTCGGAGAGATTTTGGAGTCCTGGCCGGATGCCCGCGTGATTCACAGCGAGGCCGCGAACTCCTGGCCGCGCGCATGCGTGGGGAACGGTGACTCGGGCAGGGGTCACGTGTCGCGGGGGACGGGACATCGAGCGTCCACTCTGCCACCTCTTGGCGGGCTGCGCCAGTGCAGGGCTTTCGCGTGCATTCTCCGCTGCTTTTCCGCAGTTTTGGAACGTCCCGCGACAGTGTGACGGCAGAGCGGCGCGTACGCTCGTTCCATGGCCCACGACCCGACTCCAGCCCGATGAGCACGACCGCGACCGACGCCCCTCCGGCGGTCGATGACCGCGCGCAGGAATTGCTGCGCAAACTGGCCGGGCCGACGGCGGAGTTCCGGGAGCATCAGCTCGACGCCGTCCGCGATCTCGTCGCCGACCAGGCCCGCGTGCTCTGCGTGCAGCGCACCGGTTGGGGCAAGTCGGCGGTCTACTTCGTCGCGACGGCGCTGCTGCGCGAGCGGGGCGCCGGGCCGACGCTGATCGTCTCGCCCCTGCTGGCGCTCATGCGGAACCAGGTCGCGGCCGCCGAGCGGCTCGGCCTGCGCGCCCACACGATCAACTCGACCAACCGCGACGCGTGGACCGAGATCCAAGGCCACCTCGACCGCGACGACGTCGACCTGCTGCTCGTGAGCCCCGAGCGGCTCAACAACCCGCAGTTCCGCTCGAACATGCTGCCGGTCTTCGCGGAGAAGGTCGGGTTGCTCGTGATCGACGAGGCCCATTGCATCTCCGACTGGGGCCACGACTTCCGGCCCGACTACCGCCGCATCCAGGACATGCTCGAACGGCTGCCCAGCACCGTCGCCGTGCTCTGCACCACCGCCACCGCCAACGACCGCGTCGTCGACGACGTCACCGCGCAGCTCGGCCGCGGCAACGGTGACGACGGCGAGCGCGGCGAGCAGCAGCTGCGCACCTACCGTGGCCCCCTCACGCGCGAGTCTCTCCGCCTGGAGGTCGTCGACCTTCCCGACAAGGCCGACCGGCTCACGTGGCTCTCGACCTATCTCCCCCAGCTCCCCGGCTCGGGCATCGTCTACACACTCACGAAGAACGACGCCGAGACCGTCGCCTCCTGGCTCAACGAGCGCGGGATCCCGGCCGCCGCGTACTCCGGCCAGACCGAGACGGCCGAACGTGAGGCGATCGAGGAGCGACTGCTCTCCAACGACCTCAAGGCCGTGATCGCCACGTCGGCGCTGGGCATGGGCTACGACAAGCCCGACCTCGGCTTCGTCGTGCACTACCAGGCACCCGGCAGCGTGGTCTCGTACTACCAGCAGGTCGGCCGTGCGGGACGCGCGATCGACGACGCCCAGGTGGTGCTGCTGCGCGGCGCCGAGGATCGCAAGATCCAGGACTACTTCATCAACCAGGCCTTTCCCCCGGAGGCGAAGGTCGACCAGGTGATGGAGATGCTGCGCGGCGCCGGCACGAGCGGCATGGGCGTCAACGAACTGCTCAACGGCGTGCAGCTCGGAAAGAGCCGGCTCGGCGCGATGCTCAAGGTGCTCGACGTGGAAGGCGCCCTCGAGAAGAAGGGCTCTCGCTACGTGGTCGCCGACGGCGACTGGCAATACGACGGTGAGCGCTACGCGCTCGTGACTGAGCTACGTCGCCACGAGCAGGACGCGATGGCGGCCTTCGGCGCCGACGGCCGGTGCCTCATGCGCGCGCTCGAGGAGGAGCTCGACGACCCCGAGCCGCAGGACTGTGGCCGCTGCGCCGTCTGCACCGAGGCGCGCTGGGACGGCCCGCTCGATCCCGCGACGAGCCGCGCCGCCCAGGAACATCTGCGCGCGCAGCCGCTCGAGATCGACGCCAAGAAGATGGTCCCCGACGCTGCGGGCTCGATGAAGCGGATCCCCGACGGTGTGCAGACGGAGCCGGGCCGGGCACTCGCGCGCCTCGGCGACGCCGGCTGGGACCGGCTCGTCGATGCCGGCAAGCGCGCCGGCCGGTTCGACGACGAACTCGTGAAGGGCGCCGCCGACCTCGTGCGACGCTGGGGTCCGCCGATTGCCTGGGTGACCGCGGTGCCGTCGACGCGGACCGGGCCGCTCGTTCCCGAGTTCGCGGAGCGTCTCGCCGCCGAACTCGGCCTGCCCTACGCCGAGGTACTCGTGACGGCCGCCGAGCGGCCGCCGCAGCGGGAGATGGAGAACACGCCGATGCAGGTCGCCAACGTGCGCGGTGCATTCGCGACCTACGAGGAGATCCCCGAAGGGCCGTGCCTGCTCGTCGACGACCTACGACTCAGCGGCTGGACCCTCGCGATGACCGGCGGACAGATCCGGCAGCGTGGTTGCCCGGCGGTGTTCCCGTTCGCGCTGGCGACGGCGTTCTGACCGGCACGACTCGACGAGTCCCGGACCTCCGAGCGACGCTGCTTGAGGGGTTACGGCGATCAGGCCGCGGCGACGTTGCGATTGCGACGACGCTCGGGCAACTGCCGGAGTCGAGCGCGACGTGACGGCGGGGCGGTTCCCGCGACCGACCCGGCCGTGCCGTACGCCGGGTGCACCGGGGTCGCGATACGAAGGCCCTCCTCCGGTGCGTCCTCGAGCGAAGTCACCAACGCGTCGACCACCCGCGGGTCGAACTGCGCCGGGGTGCAGCGATGCAGCTCGGCGATCGCCTCCGCATGACTCATCGCCTGGCGGTAGGAGCGGTTCGTCGTCATCGCGCTGAACGAATCGCAGACGGTGATGACGCGCGCCTCCAGCGGGATCGCCGAGCCCGCCAGGCAGTCCGGATAGCCGGCACCGTCGAAGCGCTCGTGGTGCCCGCGGACGATCGGCGCGACCTCAGCCAGCACCCCGCCGACCCTCAGGAGCATCGCCTCGCCGTGAGCCGGATGCTCCTTGACGATCTCCCACTCCTCGGCCGTCAACTTGCCGGGCTTGTTGATGATCTCGTTCGGCACGCGGAGCTTGCCGATGTCGTGCAACAACGCACCGAGCTCGAGCAACTGCATCCGGGACGCGTCGAGTTCGAGCTCGCGGCCCACGCCGAGCGCCATCTCGACGACACCCTCCGTGTGCTCGCCGCCGGTGTACGCGTCGTCGGCCTCGAGCACGTCGCACATCAGCGACGCCGTGCCCCGATACGCCGACGCGAGTTCGTGGGCGTGCACGATCCGGCGCTCCCGCTCACCCGAGAACTTCGCCACCAATGCCAGGAGCGGCAGCACACCCGCCGTCGCCCAGTAGGACTGCTGCGCAACCGTTGCGAGCACCAGGCCGAGAGGGGCCAACGTGAGGTCGACGGCCGCGTTGCCTCCGATCACCCGCGCAGGCAGCTGATCGAGTTCGCGCTTCGACGCCAGTGCCCGGAGTTGGCCGGCCAGCGTGTACGCAGCGAGCTGCGCGGCTGCCGCGACCACCAGCAGCGGCAGCAGTGCCATCGACGGCGCCGACGGCCCCACGACGGTGAGGACGAGGGCGGGCCCCACGGCGTGCCAGGCGTCGGCGGCCGACGCGAGCCCTTCGAATCCGCGGAGTGGCCGGCGCGAGATCCTGCTCTGGAGCAGCCAGGCCGCAAGCTGTCCTGCCACGGCCACGAGCGGCAGGAGCGCGGGCGGCACGGCGAACCACATGGGCACGAAGATCAGCTGGAGGGCGGTGGAGGTCGAGCCCCGCACGGTGAACGACACCTGCCACGCGATCGCGTAGAGCACCACGCCGCCGGCGACGGCGCCCACGTCGATCTCGTGGAGGGGCGCGACGAGGGCGAGCACGCCGCAGAGCGCTACGAGCAGCGCGATCGCCGCGGCATCGACCACGGCAGACCGCGCGGAGGTGACCTGTCGACCCGTGTCGGGTCGTGGCGGGAGATCGTCGGTGAAGGCGCTCATCGGGGGAAGGTGAGGGAGGTGAGGACCGCTCGTCGTCGGCGGCACCCCCCTTCTCTCGTGATCATGCCGATCCGAAACGAGCGGCAAGAAGTATGTGTGCGGCATGACGGCACGACTTGCGCCTCGTGACGCGCGACCGGGGGACGAACCGTCCGGAGGCGTCCACGTTCGTCACGGATCTGCAACCCCCGCTGCAGCGAACCGGCAGCGGGTGAGGCGCCGGCCGAGCCGGCGGGAACGCCGCTCGACTAGGCGGAGCGGGCGTTGGTCTTGGCCGACTCGTCCTGCGAACGGGGCGCCAAGGGGCGTGCGAGCGAGACGATCGAGACGACGGGCGCACCCGTGCTCCTCATCGCCTCGTCGGTCGGCGGACCGGTCACGCCCGACTCGGCGTCGCTGTCGACGGTGAGTGCGGCGAGGTCCGAGCGGCGGTGGCCATGCGCCGGCGCCGTCGGGCCGGCGCCGAGCACCCGCACCATCGCGCGGACGACCTCGGGGTCGAACTGGCCGGGCGTACAACGCTCGAGCTCGGCGAAGGCTTCGTCGCGCGACATGCCCTTGCGATAGGACCGATCGGTCGTCATCGCGCTGAAGGAGTCGCAGACCGTGATGATGCGTGCCTCGATCGGGATCGCGTCGCCGGCCAGGCCGTCCGGGTAGCCGCCGCCGTCATACCGCTCGTGGTGGGCGCGCACGATGATGCCGGCATCGGAGAGCACGCCGCCGACGCGGTCGAGCATCTCCTGGCCCCACTCGGGGTGCATCTTGATGATCGCCCACTCCTCGTCGTTGAGCTTGCCGGGCTTGTTGATGATCTCGTTCGGCACGCGCAGCTTGCCGATGTCGTGCAGCAGCGACCCGAACTCCAGATCGCGGCACTGGCGCGGGTCGAGTCCGAGTTCGTGCCCGACCTCGAGCGCCATCTCGACGACGCCCTGGGTGTGCTCGCCGCCCGTGTACTCGTCGTCGGCCTCGAGCACGTCGCCCATCAGCTGGGCGGTGCCCCGGTAGGCATGGGAGAGCTCGAGTGCCTTCGCGATGCGATCGTCGCGCTCCTTCGCGAACTGGGCGAGCAGCGCGACGGTCGGGACGACGGCGAGAAAGGCCCAGGGGTGGTCGGCCATGGCGATCGCCGCGAGCAGACCGATCGGCGCGAGCGCGTAGTCGACGCCGGTGATCCACACCATCACGCGCACCTGCAGGCTGGGGCGCAGACCGGAGGCAGCCGACTCGCGGGCCATCCCGGTGGCCACGTCGACCAGGGCCTGCGCGCCGAGGGCGAGGAGGTAGATGGGCGCATCCTCGAGGGTCGGGGGGCCCCAACCGAACGCCAGGAGCACGAGCGCCGGGCCCACGGCATACCAGGAGTCCGGAAAGCCGATGAGGACGCGGCCCCAGTTCTGCTCCTCGCGCTCGCGCAGGCTCGCGAGGGCGTTGCCGAGGATCTGGCCGGCGGCGACGACGAGCGGCAGCTGGGCCGGCTCGACGGCGAACCACATCGGTACGAAGACGAGCTGGAGCGGCGTGGTGGTGCCCGCCCCCACCTCGAAGGTGACCTGCCAGACCACCGCGTAGAGCACGATGAGTCCGACGACCGTCCACCACGACGCGGGCGCCGCAGGCGAGGAGGCGATCCACATCGCCGCAACGACGACGACGAGCAGCAGGGCGGCGATGCTCTCGGTGACCCGCTCGCGGGTCGCCGGAGTCTCGCTCACGCGCTGCTGCTTGGCGTTGTGGAGGTGTTCGAGCAGAGGATCCATGGGCAGGGCACGAGCGAACCGGGCAGGGGCGCTCACCGAACTCTTCGGCCGGACCAGCCCCCGTCTTGACCGTTCCCGGCACACGTTCACTTGATGGTCGGCAAGGAGTTCTCGCCCGGTATGAGCGGCCCGGAAACGCTCACGCCGCGCCACTGCGGGGCCGATGGTCCAAGCAGTTGCTGCGTACCTCCCCCGGGTCCGACGCAACGGCGCTCCCCCAGGCGCCACATTCACACGAGTTCCCTACCCCCGCAGGAACACCTTGCTCCCCCGCTCCCTCATCGCCGCGGCCGCCATCGGCGCGGCCACACTCGCGTCGGCGTCGCCCGCCGCCGCCGGCCCTTCGCGCCTCGCCGACACCGTCTCGACGCTCGGCACCGCCCTGCTTCCGAAACAGGACCCGGCCTGCGCCGACCCCGAGACCACCAAGCCGTTCGCCGCGTTCGGTGACCTCGCCGACTACGTCCCGGTGCCCAACGGCTCCTTCGAGTCGGGCCTCGACGGCTGGACCCCGCGCGGCCGGGTGTCCCTGACCGACGACAACGAGCCGTGGAAGGTCGGTGGCGACGACCACACGACCGCGGCCGCGCTCCAGGACGGCGCGTCGATCACCTCCGGCAGCTTCTGCGGCGGCCTTGAGTATCCGACCGTGCGCATGTTCGCCCGCTCCGAGGATCGCGCGGGCCTCATGCTCGTGACGGTCCTCTACACGGGCCGCGACAACCTGCTGCACGCGCTGCCGATCGGCGTGCAGACGGTCGGTGGCAAGTGGAGCCCCTCGGGCATCACGCTCACCGCGTCGGGCCTGCCGCTCCTCACGGGCGTCAAGCTCGCCGTCTCCGTGACCTCGCTCTCGGGCGACGTGACGGTCGACGACCTCTACGTCGATCCCTACCGGCGGTCCTAGGCCGGGACGGACTCACCAACGCTTCGCCGAGGGGCGGAGACGTCGCGTCCCCCGCTTCGCCTCCTCCTCCCGGTCAAGGCTCCCTCCCCCGGGAGCACACCTCAGCGGCCCGTCGCCCCCGGCGGTCCGCCGTTCATCCCGCCGATTCCCCCGGCGGACGTGACACCTTCGGCGGTCGCGGTGACGGAAGTCGCCGCGACCGTTCCGTCGTTCAGGGGCCGTGCCGCTCGGTCATCGCCCGCGCGGGGCGCTTGCGCCGCAGGACGCTCCCCCAGAACGAGCACGGGCCGCCTGTGGTGGGGCGACCCGAGGAGGCGTCACGATCGGTGACGCCAGAGGAGAGAGGGGGATTCGAACCCCCGAATGAGTTGCCCCATTACATGATTTCCAATCATGCCCGTTCAGCCGCTCCGGCACCTCTCCAGGCAGTCGCACAGACTAGCGAGTGGACGGTCCTGCGCGTCCTCCGGTCCACGGAGCGCGAGATTCCGGGCCTCTGGCGGGCGCGTTCTCGGTGCCCGCAGGCGCGGGACTACGCGACCTGCTGGCCGGCGTCCTCGTCGTCGGCCACGCTCCACATGCGAGCGACGGTGAGGATCTGCCCGCGGTGCGCGAGCACCCGGTGCATCGCGGCGACGACCCGAGGATCGAACTGCGTGCCACTGCACCGGTCGAGTTCACCGACAGCCGTCTGCGCGGTCATCGCCTCGCGGTAGGGGCGGTCGGTCGTCATGGCGCTGAAGGAGTCGCACACGGTGATCACGCGTGCCTCGAGCGGGATCTCGGTCCCGCGGAGCCCATCGGGGTACCCGGTGCCATCGAACCGTTCGTGATGGGCGCGCACGACGTGGCCGGTCTCCGACAGCAGCCCGCCGACCGTGTCGAGCATCTTCTGCCCCGTGACGGGGTGCTCGCGGATCACCTGCCACTCGCGCGCGTCGAGCTTGCCGGGCTTGTTGAGGATCTCGTTCGGCACATAGATCTTCCCAATGTCGTGAAGCATCGCCCCGAGCTCGAGCGACCCGAGCTGTTCGTCGCCCATGTCGAGCTCCATCCCGACCGCCAGCGCCAGTTCGACGACGCCGCGCGTGTGCTCTCCGCCGGTGTAGCCGTCGTCCTCACGGAGCATGGCAGTCATGAGCTGGGCCGTACCGCGGTAGGCGTTGCGCAGCTCGACCGACTGCATCACGCGCTCCTCGCGCTCCCTGGCGAACTCGGCGAAGAGGAAGATCAGCGGCACGAGCGAGACCGCGAGCGAGGGCTCCGTCGCGAGAGCGTACGCCGCGAGGCACCCGACGGGCAGCAGTGCCAGGTCGACCCCGCCGACCCAGAGCGCCGAGCGCAGGAGCTCGCGATAGGGCAGGCGGAAGGCGAGGCGGCCCTGCGCCACGCCGTAGAGCGTGTCGAGCCCGACCTGACCGGCAAGCACGATGAGCAGCATCGGGAACGCCTCGAGTGTCGCCGGCTGCGGCCCGACGATCGAGAGTGCGACGGCCGCGCCGACGGCGTGCCACGTGTCGTCGGCCGCGAGCAGGACCCGGCGGTCGGGGCGGTGCCCCTCCCTGGCCTGCTCGACGACCTGCCCGAGCACCAGGCTGGCAGCCACGATCACCGGCAACCAGGCCGGTGGGACCGCGAGCCAGAGCGGCACCTGCGCGAGCTGCATCGGGGAGCTCCAGCCCGCCCCGACCTCGAAGCGCACCGCAGCAGCCACGGAGGCCGCCACGAACAGACAGGCCACCTGCCAGGCCGGCGCCCACGAACCCTCCGGCGCGATGGCGAACAGGGCCACCACCGAGAGGACGAGCGCAGCCGCGAAGCCGCCGTCGACGACCAGTGACCGCGAATCGCCACCCGGAAGCCAGGTGCGACGGCGGTGATGCAACGGTCTGAGAGCCGAGTCGGGCATGCCGTCCCGTTGTATCGGCAGCGACCGTGATGCCTGTCACAACGAAAGGCTGAATTCCATCGCGACGGGCGATCTGGTCGACCATTCGTCCGGTTCCCGGTGTAGCGGAACACTGAGAGGACCAGTCGGCTGAGCGCGCGTCCGGGCGATGCCGCCGACCCGTCCCATCGCCCCCAGGGCAAGTGCTAGCGTCTGCCCTCAGATGACTGGCACCGCTTCCACCGCCCCGGCGCCCGAGGGCCGCCGCTACGGCGGGCGCACCGCCGAGGAGCGCCGCAACGAGCGCCGCGACCAGCTGATCGAAGCCGGGTTGGAGGTCTTCGGGACCGTCGGATTCGCCGGCACCTCGATCCGGGCCATCCTGCGCGAGAGCGGACTGGCCGAGCGCTACTTCTACGAGAACTTCGCGTCACTGGAACTGCTGCTCGTCGCCGTGCACGCGCACGTCAACGACGCCGTCCTGAAGGCCGTCCGCGCCGCCACGAACGAGGCCGGCGCCGATGTCGAGGCTCGCGCGCGCGCCGGCGTGCGTGCCTTCATCGAGACGATCACGACCGATCCACGCTGGGTGCGGATCAAACTGCAGGAGATCGGCGGCAGTGCCGGCGAGGAGGTCCAGAAGCTCCGCCTCGCCGCACAGGAGGCGTTCGCCGAGGTGCTCATCGCCTACGGGCCGAACGAGGCGACCCTCGCCAAGGGCCTGCAGCCCCATGCGCTCGCCCGAGCCGTCATCTCCGCCATCGAATCGCTCGTCGACGCGTGGGCGACGGGCCAGCTCCCGGTCACGCTCGACAGCCTCATCGACCACGCCGTCGTGATCATCAAGGGCACCGCCACCGAGCTCGAGCGGGTGTCGGCATGAGCGCCACGCTGCGTCGCCGCCCGGCCGCCGAGCCGCGCCGCACCCTTCCGCCGTCGCTGCCGGTGAACGGCTTCGCGATGACGCGCCGCTGGATCACCGATCAGGCGCGCACGATCGAGGAGATCCACGACATCTACGGCGACATCGCCTCGATCAAGTTCGCGGGCGGCCGCGGCGGGATCATCACGCGCGCGCCGGCCGACATCGAGAAGATCTTCCGCGCCCCACCGGAGGAGGTGCCCTCCGCGACGGGTGGGAGCCCGATCGGGCCGTTCGTCGGCGAGCATTCCCTCCTCACGCTCAACGGGCGGCGCCACCTGCGCCACCGCCGCCTGCTCCTGCCGCCGTTCCATGGCGACCGGATGCGGGGCTACGCCGACGACATCCAGGCGATCGCCGCCGCCGAGATCGCCACCTGGCACCCGGGCACGACGATGCCGCTCCAGCCGCGCATGCAGTCGATCACCCTCGAGGTGATCCTGCGGATCGTGTTCGGCGTCGAGGACACCGCCCGCCAGGACGACTTGCGCGCCGCGATCGTGAAGCTCCTCGCGTACACGGAGAACAAGTGGATCATGGGACCGTCGTTCATCGCGGCGATCCGGATGGGTCGGCTCGTCGGCCCGGTCGCGACCGTGGCGAAGGAGGTCGACCGCCTGATCTACGCCGAGATTGCCCTGCGCCGCAAGGATCCCGACCTGGAGTCGCGCCCCGACGTGCTCTCCATGCTCCTCACCGCCGTCGACGAGGACGGCGAGCCGATGGGTGAGCAGGAGCTCCGCGACGAACTCGTCACCCTGCTCTTCGCCGGTCACGAGACCACCGCCAGCGCGCTCTCCTGGACCTTCGAGCGCCTCGTGCGTGAGCCGGAGGCGATGGCCGCCGCCACCGCCGCGGCCGAGGGCGACGACCCGGACGGCCTGCTCGACGCCACCTTCCAGGAGACGCTGCGCCTGCGACCGGTCGTGCCGCTGACCGCCCGGCTCCTCGCCGCGCCGATGGAGCTCTCCGGCTACGAGCTCGAGGTCGGCGATCTCGTGATCGTCAGCATCCTCGGCGCCTGCCGCCATCCCGATCGCTACGACGACCCGCTCGCGTTCGATCCCGGCCGCTATCTCGGCGGCACGAAGCCCGATCCGTTCGCGTGGATCCCGTTCGGCGGCGGCGTGCGGCGCTGCATCGGGGCGGCCTTCGCCAATTTGGAGGGCCGCATGGTGATGCGCGAGATCCTGCGGCGCACGCAGCTCGAGGCCGTCGACCCGGCCGACGAGGGGCTGCGCCGCCGCAACGTCACGATCGTGCCCTCGCAGGGCGCGCTCGTGAACGTGATCCGCGTCGACCGCTAGATCTGCCAGACGCCGGCGGTGAGGATCTCGACCTCGGTGCCGTCGGCGCGCACGCCCGTCACGTCGATCTCGGGTGAGCCGAGCATCACGTCGATGTGGATCTGCGAGACGTTGATCTTCTCCTGGTCGCCGGGGCCTGCGGTCATCGCGTAGGCCGAGCCGAAGGCGACGTGGCTCGCGGCGTTCTCGTCGAGGAGCGTGTCGTAGAAGACCGTGCCGAGCGGACCGATGCGGCCCTGCCCGTCGACGAGGGCGACCTCGCCGAGTCGGGCGGCACCCTCGTCGCGCTTGAGGTACTCCTCCAGCACGGCCCCGTGCTCCTCGGAGATGACCTCGACGGCGCGACCGTTCTCGAACCGCACCTTCAAGCCGGTGATCGACGAGCCGCCGAGCACCAGCGGGCGCGTCATCGTCGCCGTGCCGCTCGTGCGCTCGGGATCCGGTGCCGTGAAGATCTCCTCCGAGGGGAGGTTCGGGGCGTGGTCGATACCGCCGACGGTCGTCATCTGGGCCGCGATCCACTTGCTCGACGGAAGCAGGCCGACGGTGAGGTCGGTGCCGGGGCCGCGGAAGTGCAGACGGTCGAGCTGCAGCGCGGTGAGGCGCTCGGCGACCGACGTGAGCGTGCCGAAGCGCTCCTTCCAGAACGCGACCGGATCCTCCTCGTCGAGGCGCAGCACGTGCCAGAGCTGCTCCCACAGCGCAGCGAACGCCTCGTCGGCCGGGAGGTCCGGGAACACGAGCTGCGCCCACGGGAGCGTCGGGCACGGGATCGCGGTCCAGTTGGTGGTCTGGTCGTTGACGACCTTCACCGCCTCCGGCACGAACGGCAGCGGATCCTTGCCGATCCGGACGGGATCGAGGTCGCTCAGGAGCCCCGGCGCCGACGGACCGGTCAGGCCGATCCGGGCTGCGCGCAGCTCGCCGAGATCCAGCATGCGCTGGCCGATCCACGGCGGGACGTAACCGAGCGACTCCTCATCGGAGTGCAGCACGCGGGCACGCTTGAGATGCGGGTCGAACCAGCTCACGTCGACGAACTTCGCGCCCGCGCGGTAGGCCTCCGCGGCGATGGCGCGGACGACCTCCTCCTTGCCCGGCTCGCAGGAGATCGAGACGACCTGACCTGGCTGCACGTTGGCGCCGAAGCGGACGGCAAGGGCGGCGAGGCGGTCGAGATCGGGACTCATCACGCCGAAGATAGTGGGCGCGCATCACCGGCCACCGCCCGGATTGCAAAGCGCGGCCCGCAAAACGCGGGCCGACCCGGCAGACTCCCACTCGTGGGCACCCGCTCAGAGCACCCGGAATCCGTGAACGACGACGCGCCGGAGTCGGTCGACGTCGAAGCCTCCACCGAGCAGGAGTCGACCGACGAGGTCGAGCCCACCGAGGCGAGCGCCCCTGCGCCTGCCGAGTCCGAGGACGACGAGTCCGAGGATCAGGTCGACCAGACCAAGGTCGATGCCGAGTCCGAGGTCGATGCCGAGTCCGAGGTCGACGACGACGAGTCCGACGAGCCGGCGGCCGTCGCCGGGAAGCGGACCCACACGCACGTCCGCAACCTCACCCGCTGGTACATCCCCTTCCATTACCTCCCGACCGTGGCGGTCACCGCCGTCGGTATCGCGATGCTGGTCGTCGGCGGCACCGTCGGCTGGTTCGGCGGCTGGTGGCTCGCGGCGGCACTCCCGATCGCCATCGGCGCGTTCCTTCGCAGTCTCTGGTTCGCGCTCATCCCCATGGTCGTGTGGGGCGGCTGGCTGATCTACGCCGACGGCGCCCCGGCCGAGGCCACGCTGTCGAACACCCCCACGCTGCTGGGCATCTGCCTCGGCCTGATCGGCGTCGGCGCAACGGCCGTCGCGCAGCGCGCCGTCTTCCCCGCCACCGAGCCTGGCGCCTGGGAGGCGTCCGTCGGCCGGGTCGTGCCGCCGCTCGACGACGGTGAGACGCCCTCGCTCGGCGAGCACACCGACGACCACACCATCGAACTCGCCGTCGTGGAGCCCATCGAGGCCAGCGAAGAAGAACTCGAGGCCGCCACCATCGCGGCGATGGCCGAGGCCACGATCGCCGAGGTGCCCGTCGCGGACGCCACGGAGGCCGAGGTCGACGGTGCCGTCGCCGAGTTCAAGGCCGTCGAAGCGAATGACGCCGACGTCGAAGAACCGGATGGCGCGAACGCCGACGCCGTCGAAGCGGGAGACGCCGATGCCGACGAAGCCGATGACGCGGACACCGACACCGACACCGACGAAGCGGACTCGGACGTCAAGGCCAGCGTCAATTCAGACGACGGCGCGGACGCGGACGATTCGGACGACGACGCGACCGCCGACGATGCGGCCGAGGCTGTTGCGGGCGAGGACGCCGGCGCCGCAGACGCGCAGGCCTCCGTCGACAACACCGCGGATCAAGCAGACGATGAGTCTGACCCTGAAGTTGAGACCGAGACTTCGTCGGATCCGGCAGCCAAGTCTCCAGTGACCGAACTGCCGCT
>JAURVW010001080.1 GCA_030655275.1 Solirubrobacteraceae bacterium | reverse complement strand
GAGCTCGGGCTAGAAGCTGACGCTGCGCGCGCGCTCGAAGCCCGGCGAGTCGAGCAGCTGCTGGAGCGCCTCGGCCGGGACCTCGCGGTCTGAGGAGACGACCATCACGGCGGTCTCGTCGGCGGCGTCGTCCTGGGGGCGGTAGCCGACGGCGGCGGAGACGATGTTGACGCCGGCCTCGCCGAAGACGGTGCCGATGCGGCCGAGCATGCCCGGCTGGTCGCGGTAGCGCAGCACGGTGACGTGGTCGTCGAGCTGGACGTTGAAGCGCCAGCCCCAGGCCTCGATCAGGTGCGGACGCTGCTGCTGGCCGACGAGCGTGCCGGCGACGCGGGTGGTCGTGTCGCCGGAGCGCACCGACACGCGAACGATGTCGGCGAAGTCGCGGGCGCGGCTGTTGGTCGAGGTCGAGAGCGAGATGCCACGCTCCTCGGCGACCGACGAGGCCGAGACCTGGTTGACGTGCTCCTCCGTGTTCCCGGAGAGCGCGCCCACGAGCACGCCGAGCGACAGCGGGCGGGTGTCGCGGTCGGCAATGCGGCCGAGGAACTCGCTGGAGAGCTCGTCGATGCTCGGGCCTTCGCTGAGGCTGACCGCGAGGCGGCCGAGGCGCTCGGAGAGCGGCACGAACGGACCGAGCGTGGAGAGGTCCTCGGCGGAGACGGCCGGCACGTTGATCGCGCTGGTGACGGCACCGCTCGTGAGGGCGAGCACGATCTGCTCGGCGGCCTGCTGGCCGGCGCGATCGGTGGCCTCGGCGGTGGAGGCACCGAGGTGCGGCGTGACGACGACCTTCGGGTTACCGAAGAGCGCATGCTCGGTGACCGGCTCGGTCGGGAACACGTCGAGGCCGGCGCCGCCGACCTTGCCGGAGTCCAGGGCGCGGCCGAGCTCCTCCTCGTCGATGAGGCCGCCGCGCGCGACGTTGAGGACGATGACGCCGTCCTTCATCTGCGCGAACGCCTCGTCGCCCAGGAAGCCGAGCGTCTCGGGCGTCTTGGGCAGGTGGATGGTGATGAAGTCGGCGTTCGCGAAGACCTCCTCGGGCGTGGTCGCGTGCGAGACGCCGGCCTCGCGGAAGCGCTCGGCAGAGACGAACGGGTCGTACGCGAGCACCTTCACGCCGAAGCCGGCGGCGCGCTCGGCGACGAGCTGGCCGATGCGACCGAAGCCGAGCACGCCGAGGGTCTTGCCCTGGAGCTCGACGCCGGAGAACTTGGAGCGCTCCCACTTGCCGGAGGTGAGCGACGCGTGGGCCTGCGGGATGTTGCGGGCGACGGCGAGCAGCAGCGCGACGGTGTGCTCGGCGGCGGTGACGACGTTGGACTGCGGCGCGTTGACGACGACGATGCCGCGCTTGGAGGCGACGGGCACGTCGACGTTGTCGACGCCGACGCCGGCGCGGCCGATGACCTTGAGGTCGCCGGAATGCTGGAGGACGTCGGCGGTGAGCTTCGTGGCCGAGCGGATCAGGATGCCGTCGAACTCGCCGAGGCGGCGCTCGAGGTCGCCGTCGGCCCAGTCGAAGCCGAGCTCGACCTCGAAGCCGGCGCTCCTGAGCGTGTCGATTCCGCTCTCGCCGACGTTTTCCTTGACGAGGACCTTGGGGGTGCTGGACATGTGGACTCTCTCCTGGTGCGGGTGCGCGCGACCGGCATCGCCGGTGGTGCGGGATCGGTGCCCAGGCGCGCGGCGAAGTCATGGAGTCCGAGGCTTCCCGGTGGTCGTTCCCACCTCGCTGGCGCCAGTCGCCACGGACGGGGCGAGCATAGCGAAGGCCGGTGTGTGGGCTGAGGCACCCGGGGAACGACCCGTGAACGTCGCCGGGGGCGCCCGGCGGCCTGCGGCACTCGATGGCGCAGGGTGCGCGGCCGAGCCGACAGATACCGTGGCGCCCTTCATGCGCGGCCCGCTCATCGGCATCTCGACTTCGGAACTCCGCACGCCCGACCGGGTCGACCGCGACCCCGATGCCGAACCGCCCCAGCGGGAGCTGGCGCTCGGCCTCGACTACCCGGTGGCCGTCGCGGCCGGCGGCGGCATCCCCGTGGTGCTCCCGCCCCACCTCGATCTCGCATCGGACCTGATCGCCCGCCTCGACGGGCTCGTGCTCTCCGGCGGACCCGATCTCGACCCCGCGCTCTACGCCGCGGCCCCGAACGAGCATCTCGGCCCGATCGAGCCGGCCACCGACCGCTGGGAGCTCTCCCTCGTGCGCGCGGCACTGGAACGCGACATCCCGGTCCTCGGGATCTGTCGCGGGATGCAGCTCCTCAACGTGGCCTACGGCGGGTCGCTCTGGCAGGACCTCCCGAGCGAGCTCGGCGTCGAGGAGATCTACCATCGCCAGAAGGCCCGCGGCAGCGAGGTCACGCACGACGTGACGGTCGATCCGGACACGAAGCTCGCCTCCCTCACCGGCCCGGGCACGGTCGCGGTGAACTCGTTCCACCATCAGGCCGTGCAGCGCCTCGGCGAAGGGCTCGTGATCACCGCCCGCGACGAGAGCGACGGGGTCGTCGAGGGCATCGAGGATCCCTCGCGGCGCTTCATGGTGGGCGTGCAGTGGCACGCCGAGTCGCTCTACGCGCGTCCCGCGCACCTCGGCCTGTTCCTCGGGCTCGTCGGCGCCGCCAGCGGCGTGGGCCAGTCCGCGTAGCGACCGCGCTTGTTCCCGGGACCCGACTGAGGCGACTGATCGGCGGGCCGCGACGGGCGGGCCTCGCGCCCTCCGATCTCGCCGGGCGGCCGGGGACTCAGCCGAAGCGGTCGACGAGCCCGATCACGGTGTTGATCAGCGAGACGATGCCGAGCAGGTGACGGAAGAGGTTCACGCCCTCGACGGCTTCGAGCCAGGCCCAGACCGTGATGCCGACGACGCCGACCGCCGTGACGTAGTCCTGGGCGTCGCCGGCGACGAACCAGCCGACGACCGAGGCGAGCAGTGCGAGCAGGAGCGGCGGGTTCGGGAACTGGACGAGCGGGTAGCTCGCCGGAAAGCCGAGTTGGGTGAGCGCGCGGTAGCGATCGAGCGCGTTGCGCCGATCAGTCTGGGGCTCGGCGGTCATGGCGAAGCACGCTACCGCCACATCCCGGCCGTTCACGCACCGTTCAGAGCGTCCGCCTGCCGCGGGCGTGCTCCCGTTGCTCCCGCTGGCCAGACTTCGTCGCCCCGCTTTGGCCCGAGAGGCACCCCTCCCGGAAACCGGTGCCCCGTACGGTGTAAGGAGTGTCCCGGTCTGCGTACGCCGTACCGCCATCCGGCGGCTCGCTCGACGAGGCGTTCGAGCGCAACGGAGCCAGACGACCGCTCTACGACGCACTGCTCTCCGGGTACGCCGACGCTGATCTCGCCGGTCGCGCCGACCAGGTCACGGCCCACCTCGCCGAGCGCGGCGTCGCCTTCGGCGGCGCGGCCGGCGGTTGGCCCTTCGTCGTCGACCAGGTGCCGCGGCTGATCGAGGCCGCCGAATGGGCGCACGTCGACGCCGGCCTGCAGCGCCGCGCCGCCACCCTCGAGGCGTTCGTCGCCGACATGCACGGCGAGCGCGCGTGCATCACCGACGGCATCGTCCCGCCGGACATCCTCGCCGGATGCCCCTTCCACGAGCCCGACCTCGACGGGCTGCCGGACCCGGCCACGGCCCGGATCGCCATCGCCGGGATGGACCTCGTCCGCGACGGCGACGGCGAGCTGCTCGTGCTCGAGGACAACTGCCGCACACCCTCCGGCCTCGCCTACGCGCTCGCCGCGCGCGACGCCGTGCGCTCGCTCCACGGCGACGACATCGCGATCCGCGACTACCGCGCCGAGCTCCAGGCCACGCTCCGCCAGGCGCTCACCGCGGCCCTCCCGCCGAACGCCGCCGACGGGGGCGAGATCGTGCTCATGTCGGACGGGCAGGACAACACCGCCTGGTACGAGCACAACACGCTGGCCGCACTCGCCGACGTCGACCTGCTCGTGACCGAGGACGTCCGCCTCGACGGCACCCAGCTGCGCCGTCGCAGCACCGGCGCGCCGATCGCCGTGGTCTACCGCCGCACCGACATCGACCGCCTTCGCTCCGACGACGGCTCCCCCACGTCGCTCGGCGAGCTGTTCGTGCCCGCGCTGCAGGCCGGCACGCTCTCGCTGCTCAACGCCTTCGGCACGGGCGTCGCCGACGACAAGCGGGTCCACGCCCACGTCGACGATCTCACCACCTACTACCTGGGCGAGCCACCGATCATCCGATCCGTCCCGACGCTCGACCTCTCCGAGCCCGCCGCGCTCGACGAAGCGCTCGATCGTGCCGGCGAGCTCGTCTTCAAGCCGCGTGACGGCCACGGCGGATACGGCGTCGTGATCGGCCCGGCCGCAACCCCGGCTCAGCTTGATGCGCTCCGAGCCGAGGTCCGCGCGGCGCCGGCCGGCTGGATCGCGCAGGACGTCGTCGCGCTGTCCACGCACCCCACCGTCATCGACGGCGTGCTCTCGCCGCGTCACGTCGACCTGCGCCCGTTCGCCCTCGCCACCGGTCCGCGACAGTGGGCCGTCCTTCCTGGAGGCCTCACGCGCGTCGCGCTGGCGGCCGGCGAGCTGGTCGTGAACTCATCACGCGGCGGCGGCGGAAAGGACACCTGGGTGCTCACGCGATGACTCAGCAACGCGACACGGAGACGCCTGCGACGCCGCAGGCGACCGAGACGACGCCCCGGCCGCACTGGGCGGCCTGGCCGGATCGCCCTGGCGCTCCCTCGTGGACCATCGGGGTCGAGGAGGAGGTCATGCTCGTCGCGGCCCCGGGATACAACCTTGCGCAGGCGATCGACGAGGTGATCCCGCGCCTGCCCTCCGACATCAGCGGCCGCGTACACCGAGAGACGCACGCTGCCGCCGTCGAGCTCGCCACGGGCGTGCACACGAAGGTCGACGAGGCGATCGACGACCTGCGGCATCTGCGCCGCACGATGCGCCAGACCTGCGACCCGCTCGAGCTGCAGGTGGCCTCATCCGGCACCCACCCCTTCGCGGTCTCCCGCGAGATCACCGTGACCCAGGGCGAGCGACAGGCCGCCGTGTACGGCTCGATGCGCGAGCTGGCCCGGCGCGAGCCGACCTTCGCCCTGCACGTGCACGTCGGCTTCGACGATCCCGAGGCCGCCGTGAAGGTCTACAACCGCATGCGGGTCCACCTCCCCATGCTGCTCGCGCTCTCCGCGAACTCACCGTTCTGGCAGGGTCGGGACACCGGCTTGGCCTCCAGCCGCACGCCGCTGTTCCAGGCCTTTCCGCGCGTCGGGGTACCGCGCCGGTTCGCGTCGTTCCAGGAGTGGGTCGACACGGTCGACCTGCTCGTGAGCTGCGAGGCCTTCCCCGACCCCACCTTCCTCTGGTGGGACGTGCGCATCCAGCCACGCGTCGGCACGATCGAGATCCGGATCATGGACGCGCAGATCACGCTGGACGCGACCCGTGCGCTCGTCGCCCTCGTGCAGACCCTCGCGAAGATGGAGCACGAGGAGGCGTGGGCCGAGGAGGCGTCGCGGTCGGCGCCGGAGGTCCACGACGAGAACCGCTTCCTCGCCGCACGCGACGGCGTACAGGTGTCGTTGATCGACCCGATCCAGCGTCGGCGCGTGCCGCTGCGCGAGCGCCTCGACCTCCTCATGCCGATGCTCCGCCCGCACGCTCAGGACCTCGGCTGCGAAGCCGACCTGGAGGCCGTCGACGAGCTCTTCGCCGTGCCCGGCGCCGGCTACCAACTGCGCGTCGCCAGGCGCGCCGAGCGCCTCCCCGGGCTCGTGCGACAGCTCAGCGCCGAGTTCTGAGCCACGGCCTCTGCGCCGCGCCGCAGCCGCTCGGGGCCTGCGCGGCATCGGGCGGCTGGCTTCCAGGGCAGAGGCCGCACCGCTGACGGACGGTCGTATGAGGCCCTGGCGCGTGAGCAATCGGGAACGCGCCACATTGTGTGCTGAACGGCATGAAAGTGAGGTGTAACCAGTTACCGACCCATCCAAAGCGCGGCAGTTCGGCCGAAGGTAGGGGTACTGGCTCGCCTGGCGGGACCGGTCGTGCGCGCCACCCGGCGCGCATCGGGGGAAACGAACAAGGCCGAGCTTCAATGCTGCCATCCATCGCACGCCGCGCCCGCGCGACGTTCACCGCGCTCCTGTTGGGGCTCGCAACCCTGCTCGTGGCGGGGGGCCTCATGGCGCCGTCCGCGCTCGCCGCCCCGTTCTCGGTGGCCGTTCCGACGGCCCAGCCGACCGGCACCAAGGACGCTGGCGCCTTCAGCGACTTCGCGCTGACCGCGAACTTCCCGGGCGACTCGACGCCGAAGTCGCTCGCGATCAACCTTCCGACCGGCCAGCTCGGCGCCCTCTCGTCGATCGCGACCTGCCCGATCGCCCAGTTCAACGCCGACGCGTGCGCCACGGCCACGAAGATCGGGTCGACGGCCGTCGTCGCCAACTCATCGCTGCTCGGCATCGACATCAACGCCTCCGGCGACGTCGTCCTCATCCCGACCACCGGCACCGAGATCGGCCGCATCGGCATCATCGTGCGGCCCTCGATCGGCGAGAAGATGTTCATCCAGGGCACGCTGCGCACGCGCGACGACTACGGCATCGTCGCCGCGGTCCCCACGCTGCCGAACGAGGCGACGCTCTCGATCCTGGGGTTCCCCACGCCCACCCCGATCACGCTCAAGTCGATGCAGATGACGATGTTCGGGCGCGCGGGCGGCACCGGCACGGCCGGCTTCTTCTTCAACCCCTCGAACTGCGCGACGGCCACCACGCGGATCGATGCCGTCGGCTACGACAACACCACCTCGAGCGCCAGCGCCTCCTACACCCCGGTCAACTGCGGCTCCGCCCCCTTCACGCCGACCGTCCGGTTCACCCCGAACTCGACGGCCGCCGCCACGCCGACGGCCTTCACCGTCGACGTCGGCCATCCGTACGACGCGACCGCCGCCAAGGTCGGTGCGCCGTTCAAGTCGACGACGATCGTCCTGCCCGCCGGCGTGCAGCTCACCGGCGCCAGCAACTCCGACGGCCAACTCGTCGCCTGCACCGATGCCGAGTTCAAATACGGCACCTCGGCGCCGGCCTCCTGCCCGGCCGGCTCGAAGGTCGGCTCCGTCGTCTTCGACTCACCGCTCGTCGGCGACGTCCTCGGCGACGTGTTCCTCGCGCAGCCCGCGCCCGGCTCCGGCGACCTGATCCGCCTCTTCGTGGTCGCCCAGCGCGGTCCCCAGGCCGACGCCCTCCGCGTGAAGCTCCTCACGCGCGTTTCCGTCGACCCGGCCACCGGCCTCCTCACGAACACGCTCACCGACTTGCCCGAGCAGCCGGTCCGCTCCTTCCGCTTCACGTTCCGTGCCGGGAGCGCCCCCGGCGTCCGCCAGCCGCGCCTGTGCGGCAACTATCCCGGCTCCGCCTCGCTGATCTCCTACGCGACGACCACGCCCGTGAACCTCGGTTCGACCTATGTCGTCGACCAGGGCTGTGCGACCTCCGGCCGCTTCCGCCCCACCATCGGCATGACCACGTCGCCCACGACGGCCGGCGCAGCGACCACCGGCACCACGACGATCGACCTGCCGATCGGCGACGAGGCGCTCACCTCCGTGACCGCATCGCTCCCGCCCGGCCTGCTGGCGAACATCAAGAGTGTGCCGCGCTGCACCATCGCCCAGGTGCAGGCCGACGCCTGCACGGGCGCGGCCCAGGTCGGCAGCGTCCGCAGCCTGGCCGGGCAGAGCACCGTGCCCGGCGGCTTCGACGGCGCCGTGTACCTCACCGATGCGCCGGCCGCGTCGTCGAACGCGATCGCCGGGCTGTACATCCGCGTGCCCGTCGTCGTCGGCCCGATCGTCGTCGACACGCTCAAGATCCAGGGCACGATCCGTCTGCGCCCGGACTACGGCATCGATGTCGTCTCCGCCATCCCGGACACGGTCCGCGGCCTCCAGCTCGACCAGCAGAAGCTCACGCTCACCTTCAATCGGGCGAACTTCATGGTCAATCCCCCGGTCTGCTCGGGCAACACGATCAGCGGCGCCTTCGGGTCCGCGCAGAGCAGCAACCGCACCATCTCCTCGCCGATGACCGTCACGGGCTGTGACCAGATGGTCTTCGACCCGTCCGTCTCGTTCTCGACGTCGACGTCCTCGGCTCGAGCGGCCGCGTCGCTGACCACGACGGTCACGATCCCCGCGTCGGCGCCGTCGGCGATCCAGTCGCCCGTCAAGCGCGTTGCCGTCACGCTGCCAGAGGGTGTCTCGCTCTCGGCTTCCGCAGGCGCCGGCGGCGACCTCGTCGGTTGCTCGGTCGCCGAGTTCGCGCCGAGCACGTTCGCCGATCCGACCTGCCCGGCGGGATCGAACGTCGGCACCACGACGATCGAGACCCCGACGGTCGGTCGCCTCACCGGCAACGCCTACCTCGCCGAAACGGCCCCGGGGCACCTCGCGCGCGTCTTCGTCGATGCCAAGAGCGTCGACTTCGGCGCGGCCGCCCGCGTGAAGATCGAGGGCGTCATCGACGTCGATCCCCAGACGGGCCGCACGACCGCGACGTTCGGCGGCCTCCCGCCGGTCGCCTTCACGAGCTTCGCGCTCACGATGCGCGGCGGAAGCAAGCCGGTCCTCGCCATGCCCCGCACCTGCGGGACGTTCGCCGGCTCCGCGGTGGCAACGCCGTACAGCGGCGCCACGAAGACTCCGTCGGGCTCGCTCACGATCAGCCAGGACTGCCCGGCATCGCCGGCCGCGTTCTCACCCTCGGTGTCGCTGTCGCGCAGCAACACGACCGCCGGCCTGCCCGTCGAGTTCACGCAGACGATCGACCTGCCCGACGGCCAGGAGGAGTTCAGCTCCCTCGACCTGTCGCTCCCCGCCGGGCTCCTCGGCGCCATCGCGACGATCCCGACCTGCAAGCTCCCGGACGACCGCGCGCCGGAATGCCCGAACGGCTCACTCGTGGGCACCGTGAAGGCCGACGTCGGCGTCGCGAGCGCTCCGTACCGCACGGAGGGCAAGGTCTACCTCACGCAAGGCACCGACGAGGACATCGCCCATCTCGGCATCGTCGTGCCCGCGAAGGTGGGCCCGATCGACCTCGGCCTGATCGTCGTGACCGCCCATCTGGACCTGCGTTCCGACTACGGCCTCGACGTGCACGTCGATGAGATCCCGACCCGTGTGAAGGGCGTACGCCTGGACCTGCGCCGGCTCGAGCTCAAGATCGACCGCCCGGGCTTCATGGTCAATCCCGTCGCCTGCGGTGACGCTCCTGCCACCGCCACGCTCCGCGGTGCCCAGGGTGCCACGCAGATCCGCCAGCAGACGCTCACCACCGACGGCTGCGACGGTCTCGCGCTCGGCGCCTCGTTGGCGTACGACGCTGCACCGGCCGTCCCGTCCGCCGCCAGCGAGTTCACGACGAGCGTCCGTGCGGCTGCGCCTCCCGGCAAGCCGCTCGACGCGATGCGCAGCGTGATCGTGCGGATGCCCGACGGCGTGTCGCTGTCGCCGTCCGCCGGCGCCCGCGGCGACCTCGACGAGTGCACCGCCGAGCAGTTCACGGAGGCCGACATCACCGTCGACAACGCCTGCCCGGCCGGCTCGAAGATCGGCACCGTCCACCTCGTGAGCCCGCTCGTCGGTGATCTCGACGGTGAGGTGTTCCTCGGGCGTAAGCGCGGCGACCACTTTTCCAGCGTCTACTTTCAGGTCAACTCCGCGGAGTACGCGGCCCTGCGCGTGAAGATCGCCGGCGATCTCGATGTCGATCCCTCCAACGGGCGCCTCACCGCGACCTTCGATGATCTGCCCCAGGTGCAGGTGGCTGCGATCGACCTCAAGCTCCGGGGCGGCAGCGCGCCGGTCCTCGCGATGCCGCGCACGTGCGGCGCGTTCGTGGGCATGGTCGAAGTGATCCGCTACAACGGCGAGACGGTCGACGACGACGGGATGCTGCGGATCGGCGACGACTGCCCAGACCCGGCCGCCTTCTCGCCGTCGCTCGCCATCGGCCTGTCGAACACGCAAGCCGGCGCCGACACCGCGCTCACGACGACGGTCACCGTCCCGCCGCGCCAGGGCGAGCTCTCGTCGCTGGGCGTCACGATGCCGCGCGGCCTGCTCGGCCGCCTCACGGTGGTACCGCCGTGCCCGATCGCCACGGCGCAGGCCGGCGCGTGTGGCCCCGAGTCGCTCGTCGGCACCGTGACCGCCAAGGTCGGCGTGAGTACGGCTCCGTACACGGTGACCGGCAAGGCGTACATGACCGCAGGCACCGATGACGCGATCGCCGGCCTGGCGTTCGTGCTCCCGGCGAAGGTCGGCCCGATCGACCTCGGCAACGTGATCACGCTCGCGAAACTCAAGATCGAGGGCAACGACCTGCAGCTGAAGATCGTCGCGGACTCGATCCCGACCCGTGTGCAGGGCATTCCGCTCAACATCGGTGAGCTCACGGTCGCGATCGACAAGCCGGGCGTGGTGCTGAACGCCACCACCTGCGACGCGCGCAACGCCGACGCCACGTTCGGGTCGGTGCAGGGCGGCACGGCCGGCGCCCCGTCGGCATATGCGGCGACGGGCTGCGACAAGCTCGCCTGGAAGCCCAAGATGGACCTCATGTTCACGGGCACCGCGAGCGAGCTTGCGGCGAAGGGCCATCCGACGGTGCGCACCGTGATCGAGCAGACGGAGGGCCAGGGCAACCTCGCCATCGCCGACGTGCTCCTCCCCACCGCCGTCTCGACCGACCTCACGAACATCAACGCGAACCTCTGCGAGAGCGCCGCCGCGGCGTCCGCCGGTGCGTGCCCCGACAAGTCGAAGGCCGGGACCGCCGAGATCATCACCTCCGCGCTGCCGGCTCCGGTCGATGCGGCGATCCACATCGTGCGGATCCCGGGGCAGCCGCTGCCGGGCCTGGCGATCCGCGTGCGCGACCAGATCTCGTTCGACGTGGTGGGCATCACGTCGATCGACAAGTCCGGCCGCATCCACGTGGTGTTCTCCGGTCTGCCGGACACGCCGATCTCGAAGATGACGCTCGTGTTCGCGGGCGGACCGAAGGGCCTGATCCAGCTCAACCGCGACGTGTGCGCCGATTCCGGCACCACGAACATCGCCCTCACCTCCCAGCACGGCGCCAAGCAGGCGCTCGAGCTGGCGACGAACTGCAACGGCAAGATCGCCAACCCGCTCAACACGCGGGCCGTCGCCGGGGGTTCCTCGTCGCTCGTGACGCTACGGCCGTCGGGGAAGAAGCGCGGGTACTCCGTCGTGGTGAAGAACCCGTCGGGCGTGCGCCGCGTGACGTTCGCGATGCCGAAGGGCTACACGTACGCCAAGGCGAAGACGGCACGGGCGAACATCAAGGTCACCACCACCGGCGCGGGCAAGGCGAAGGTGAAGGTGACGCGTCGCCTGAGCGGTCAGACGCTCACCGTGAGCGTGGGCAGCGGCAAGGTGACGCGCGTCGCGATCACGGCAAAGCCGAAGGCCGGCAGGTTCTCGGCGTCGCTGACGAAGCAGCTGCGGGCGAAGTCGGTCCGTACGACCGTGAAGCCGACCCTCACGATCCTCGACGCCACCGCAAAGCAGCTCACGCCGCTCTCGACCCTCAAGGTCGCCGCGAAGTAGCCGGGAACGACCGAGGCCCGCATCGCTGCGGGCCTCGGGGACGTTCAAGCTGCTGGGCGAGTCGCTCGCCCTGCGGGCTCGCTACTCGTGGAACTCGCCGTCGATCCAGTCCATCTTGGAGCGGAGGGACTTGCCGACGGTCTCGAGCTGGGACTTGCCCTGCTCTTCGCGGAGTCGGTCGAAGTTCTCGTTGCCGGCGCGGTACTCGGCGACGAACTCGCGGGCGAAGGTGCCGTCCTGGATCTCCGTGAGGATGTCCTTCATGCGGGCCTTCGTGCCGGCGTCGACGACGCGCGGGCCACGGGTGAGGTCGCCGTACTCAGCGGTGTTGGAGATGGAGTAGCGCATGCCTGCGAGACCCTTCTCGTACATGAGGTCGACGATGAGCTTGAGCTCGTGGAGGCACTCGAAGTAGGCCATCTCGGGGTTGTACCCGGCCTCGACGAGGGTCTCGAAGCCGGCCTGCACGAGGGCGGACGCGCCGCCGCAGAGCACGGCCTGCTCGCCGAAGAGATCGGTCTCGGTCTCTTCCTTGAAGGTGGTCTCGAAGACGCCGCCGCGGGTGCAGCCGATGCCCTTGGCGTAGGCGAGGGCGACCTTCTGGGCGTTGCCGGTGGCGTCCTGGTGGATGGCGACGAGGCCGGGGACGCCGGAGCCCTCTTCGTACTGGCGGCGCACGAGGTGGCCGGGGCCCTTGGGGGCGGCGAGGGCGACGTCGACGAACGACGGCGGCTCGACCTGGCCGTAGAGGACGGAGAAGCCGTGGCCGAAGAGGAGCAGGTTGCCCTCGGCGAGGCCGTCGACGACGTCGGCTTCGTAGATGTCCTTGTGGAGCTCGTCGGGGACGAGCAGCATCACGACGTCGCCGCGGGAGGCGGCCTCGGACGGGGAGACGACCTCGAGGCCGTGGGACTTGGCCTGCTCGACGGACTTGGAGCCCTCGCGCAGACCGACGATCACGTTGACGCCGGAGTCCTTGAGGTTGCGCGCGTGCGCGTGGCCCTGGGAGCCGTAGCCGATGATCGCGACGGTCTTGCCGTCGAGCTGCGCGAGATCCGCGTCGTCGTCGTAGAACATTCGCGCGAGTCTACGCGGGCGTGGACGGTTCGCGCCTCCTGACCGGATCGGGCTGCCGGTTGCGCGATGGGAGGTCGGCCCGGCGCGTCGATGAACGGGCACGCGCCTGCCGCGGCACCTGAGCGGGCCGTTTGCGGCGGCGAGCGGGCGCGCCTCCCCTACCTTGGAGCCATGGCCCTGGTGCGCGAACCCGACGTCCTCGAACCCGAGCTCACCTCGGTGCTCCAGGGGCGCTGGAGCCCTCGCGCGTTCGATGCGACCCACGAGCTCGACCGCCGCACGCTGCACCTGCTGCTCGAGGCGGCGCGCTGGGCGCCGTCGGCGGGGAACTCCCAGCCGTGGTCGTTCATCGTCGGGCTGCGTGGCGACGCCACGTTCGATCGGTTCTTCGAGCATCTCTCGCGGGGCAACAAGTCCTGGGCGGGCAACGCGAGCGCCCTGCTCGTGGCGGTGCACCAGAACGCGAGCGGCCCGGACCACGAGCTGCCGTTCGACGGCTACGCCGCCTACGACCTCGGCCAGGCGGCGGCGCACCTCTCGGTCCAGGCCCATGCGGTCGGGCTCCATGCCCATCAGTTCGCCGGCTTCGACCACGAGGCGACGCAGGCCGAGTTCTCGGTGCCGGCCCACTGGACGGTGAAGACCGGCATCGCCGTCGGTCTGCTCGGCGACCCGGCCCTCCTCGACGAGCGCACCCGCGAGAAGGAGCTGCGTCCACGGACGCGTCGCGCGATCGGCGAGTTCGCCTTCGGCGGAGACTGGGGCGAGCAGCCCGTCGAGCTCGGCTGAGCCGCGGCGCCCGCCGCCCAAGGCGTGCAGCGCAGCGTCGCGGACGGTTCCCAGCTGCTCGACGGCGGCGTGACGCAGACTCGTTGCTTGGCAACCGACCGTTTCGGCGCCACACTGGGGGGATGCCGTACGCCTGGATCCGTCGCTCGCTGTCGCTGGTGGCGCTGAGCCTCCTGTCCTGCACGGTGGCCGAGGGTGCCGTCATCGTGCCCAACAACGTGTTCAGTCCGCCGACCACCGCGTGGCGGTATTCCCTGGCCATGGGCAATGAGGTCTCGACCGTCACCATCGAGGCGGTTCCCGGGAACGCGGCACGATTCAGGGTCTCGGAGGTCGGAGCAACACTCTCGCGGGTCACGCCGAACGCCGCGACCGAGGGGCCCGACCCCTGCATCCAGGAGGCCGCGGGCGTCGTGAACTGCGCCGGCGGTCCCATCAGCGGCATCACCATCACGAACAACGGCGGTTCCTCGACCCCGCCGACCCGCGATCGCGTGATCGTCCGAGGTTCGGCCCATGGCGATCCGCAGTCGTCCTGGGCGCCGATTCCGGTCTCGGTCGAGTCGACCACCGGACTCATGGAGTTCTGGAGCGGCGAACAGGCCGGGGTGTTCCAGGGCTCCGACATCGCCGTGGGCAGCGCCGCCGTTCCGGCCGACATCTGGCACGGCGGCCCCGGGACCACCTGCTTCACCACCTGCGACCTTCGGGCCGGCGCGGACCGGTTCGAGGGCGGCGCCGCCAGCGACCGCGTTGCAGGCGGCGCCGGCGACGACGTGCTGCTCGGGGGCAGCGGCAACGACATCATCGACGGCGGTTCCGGAGCCGACCTGATCCAGCCCGGATCCGGCAAGGATCAGGTAACGGGGGGCACAAATCTCGACACCCTCTCGTTCGAGGACGCGGCCCGCACGAGCGGCCTGACCGCCACGTTCGCCTCGAACATTGCCGGGACCATCGGGCAAGCCCCGTTCGACGACTCGGTCTCCCCGCAGATGGATCCCGGCGGCGGCGACAACTACGACGCCTCCTTCGAGCGATACGTGGGCACGCCCCTCTCCGACCGCCTCACCGGCGGCCCCGGCGCGGACGCCCTCGGCGGAGGGGGCGGCGACGACGTCCTCAATGGCGCCGGAGGCGCCGACGGACTCGACGGCGGCGCGGGCTCCGACACCGTGGACTACTCGGGTCGCGCGGCCGACCGACCGGTGAGCGTCTCGCTCGCTGCGGGGAGCGGTGGTGGCCCCACCGACGACGGCGCCGGCGACGCCCTTTCGTCGATCGAGAACGTGACCGGCGGCGCGGGCGACGACGTCCTCACCGGGGACGATGCGCCGAACACGCTCATCGGTGGGCCCGGAGGCGACGTGCTCCGAGGCGCCGACGGCGCAGACACCCTCGTCGGCGGCGACGGGATCGACACGTTCTTCGGGGGCACCGGCCTCGATCTCATCCAGGCCCGCGATGGCCTCGCCGACACGGTCGACTGCGGCCCCGGCGACAAGACGCTCGACCTCGATGCGGTCGACGTGACCCGGAACTGCCCGGCTCCCCCGGTCGTCGTGACCCCTGCTCCGGCCGCAGTGCCGGAGGCTGCGCCTGCGCCGGGGCCCGGGCCCGTGACCACGCCCTCTCCGGTCCCCGGTCTGCCAGCCGTGTCGGCCAAGGCGTCGCTCAAGACGTCGGTGCTCGCAAAGGGCCGCACGAGGCTGCGCACCCTGCGGATCGAGCGACTGCGCACCGGCGACACCGTCGAGCTTCGCTGCACGGGTACCGGGTGCAAACGGCGAGCGAGCCCGAAGGCCAAGACCGTGAAGAAGGGCACCACCGTCTCGTTCACCGACGCGGTAAAAGACCTCCGACTGAAGGCCGGCGCCACCCTGGTGATCAAGGTGTCCCGTGCCGGCTTCGCGACGCAGGTCATCACCTTCACGGCCGTCGCGCGCAAGAGCCCGGCGCGCACCATCCGCTGCCAGGCCCCCGGCGCGACGGCGACCCAGGCCTGCTGACCCTGGCGCCGACGCGCCAAGTAGGTTCGGCCCGGTGACCGAACGCCGCCGCCTCCCCTTCATCGTCGCGATGGTGATGCTCGCCATCACCGTGGGGCAGCTCGCGTTCGCGACGTTCGGCGGCAGCGACCTGCAGCAGTTCAAGAGCAAGGCGTTCGGCGCGCGCCTCGTGCTCTACCCGCTGATGATGCTCGCGGTGCCCGCGATCTGGGCATTCGTTGCACGGCGCCAGGGCAAGGATTCCCCCATCCCGTGGGCCGGGGTCGCGTTCATCATGGAGCCGTTCCTCGTCGACGTGACCGGCAACTCGCTCAACCTCTACGACGCGATCAACTGGTGGGACGACCTCAACCACTTCGTGAACTGGGGCTTCATGTCGTTCGGCATCGGGATCCTGCTGCGCCGCGCCTCAGGCGTGAAGCCGTGGGCGATCGGCGCGATGACGGCCGGCTTCGGCGCGATCCT
>JAURVW010001029.1 GCA_030655275.1 Solirubrobacteraceae bacterium | reverse complement strand
GCCAACGGAAGACGTCCCCGTTCACGACGTTGAAGGCCTGGTCGGCGGCCTCCGGCGTCGTCGCTGCCCAGACCATGTGCCGGGCGAGATGATCGGCGTCGGTGAGATCGGTGACGCCGTTCCACTGGACCTCGGAACCAGGAAACACCATCGGCCGGCCCAGCTCCCGGCAGATCGCCGCCTGGGCCCCGAGCGTGAGCGCCATGTTCATCGCGTTGCCGAGCGCGAACCCGATCACGGTGTGGGAGCGGTGGACGCTCCACCGGAAGCCGAGCCGAGCCGCCGCCGCAAACAGCTCGTCCTCCTGCGCGTAGTAGAAGTTCTCGCCGGGAAGCCGCTCCTCCGTCTCGAGGAACGGCGTGTCGGGAACGGCGCCCTGCCCGTAGGCGTCGAACGGCCCGAGGTAGTGCTTGAGACCCGTCACCAGCGCCACGTGCTCGACCCCGCCGGCGCCCTCGAGCGCGTCGAAGAGGTTTCGCATCATGCGCGCGTTGACCTCGCAGTTCTCGGTCTCCGTGGGCCGGCGCGCCCACGACGTGTAGTACACGTGCGTCGGCCGCAGGCCCTCGAGCGCGGCCCGCAGGCCGGCTGCGTCCAGGAGGTCCGCGGCGATCGGCGTCGCCCCTGCCGGCAGCTCGCCGGGGCTGCGGGCCAGGCCATGGGCGTCGACCCCCGCGCCGACGAGTTGCCGCAGCACCGCGCTGCCCGTGATGCCGCTTGCGCCGACGACCAGCGCGACCGGTGTGTGTTGACCCATGGATGCTCCTTCAGCTGCGCAGGTTCCCGCTGCGCCTTCCGAAGGAACGCTAGTTCGAGGCGGGTTCGCCGCTCAGGCGGCGCTGCGCACCGACCACACCAGCTCCGTCAGCGCTCCGGCGAGCCGCTCATCGCCGGCCGCGTCCTGGGGCTGCATCTGGTGCAGCGAGCGTTCAGCCCCCCACGCCAGGACCTCGGCCAGTGCCTGCCGGGCATCGTCGTCGAGATCGGTCCGCACGGCCGCGAGCCACGTACCGATCGAGGCCGCGACCCCCTCGATCATGGTGCGCCAGGAGCGTCGCGCGTCGGCGTCGTATTCGGCGACCTCGATCAGGCCGGCCAGGGGGCCCGCATGCTCGCGCCAGGCCCGCACGACCGAGCGGATGAGCTCGAGGACCTCATCCTTCGAACGATCCGGCTCGGCGAGCAGCGATCCACTGATCGGCGTCCACTGCGCGAACAGCTCCTGGGTGAGGGCATCGGTGAGCTCGCGCTTGTCCGGGAAATACAGGTAGAACGTGGCCCGCGACACGCCGGCGGCCTCGGCCACGCGGCCGACCGTCATCACGGCCATCGGTTCACCCGCTGAGAGCAGCTCGCGGGCCGCGCCCAGGATGCGAGCGCGCGTCGCGGCGCGACGATCTTCACCGACGCGTCGCTGCACGTTCACCGGTCGGCGGGAGCTCATGGCCGGGATGTTCTCAGGCGCGGCCGCCGACCACCCGGACCGGGATCGACTTGTACTGGTTGAGGAACGTCGACGAGGTCCGAAGCGGCGGACCTGCGAGCTCGAGGGCCGGGAGATGCGCGAGCGTCTCCTCCACCAGGACGCGCAGCTCCAGACGGGCCAGTGCGGCGCCGAGACAGTAGTGCCGCCCACCGGCCCCGAACGCCTGGTGATCGGGGCGACGGTCCAGGTCGAACGCGTGAGGGCGTTCGTAGACCGCCGGGTCGCGGTTGCCGGCCACGAGCCAGAGCGCAACCTTGTCGCCTGCCGCGATCTGCTGGCCGCCCAGTTCCACGTCGCGGGTCGCCGTCCGCCGCTGGTAGCCGAAGGCCGGAAAGCAGCGGAGCGCCTCTTCGACCGCCTGCGGGATGAGCGACGGATCGGCGTGCAGGCGGGCCAGATCCTCCGGGTGGCTCAGGAGATGGTGCATGAGGTTCGTGTAGACCGACTTGGTGCTGTCGGTCCCGCCCGCCACGAGGATCCCCATCTGCATCAGGATCTCGGCGTCGGTGAACCGGTCGCCGTCGATCTCGGCCGTCCCCAGGGCGGTCATCAGATCGTCGCGCGGCACCTCGCGGCGAGCCGCCACCGCCGCGAGCGTGAAGGTGGTGGCGTCGGCCATCATGCGCCAGAAGGCGTCCATGTCGGGCCGGTACTCGGGGTCCTCGAACGCCAGCGCGCTGTTGCCCCACTGCCCCAGGCGGGCGTCGTCGGCAGGGTCGGTTCCGAGCAACGCCCCGATCACCCGCGCCGTGACGGGTCCGCCAACGTCGCCGACGAGGTCGCCCTCGCCCGCGGCCGCGACCCGTCCGACCGCGTCGATCACGATCTCGCGGATGCCGGCTTCGTGAGCGGCGATCGTGCGCGGCGTGAACGCTCGCTGGAACAGGGCCTTGAACCGCGTGTGCCGCGGCGGATCCATCGAGATCAGCACATCGCGCTGAAGCTCCATCGGAACACCGAGGCCGTCGACGAGCAGCATGCCGCCGCGCTCCGACGAGAAGGTCTCCCAGTCCATGCTCACGCGACGGAGGTCGGCGTGGCGGGTGACCGACCAGAACCCGGCCTGGCCGTCGTAGGTCG
>JAURVW010001028.1 GCA_030655275.1 Solirubrobacteraceae bacterium | reverse complement strand
GAACAATTTGCCCATCAGAAGGGCACCGCTCTCGGACTGGCGTTTGAGCCTCTGGCTGTCGTGCAGCTTGAACAGGCTCTTGACCTGATCGAATATCTCACGGTCAATGATCGGCTCATGCTCGCCGGGAAACCATTTGCCCTTGTGGCCCATCTCTCCGATGTAAATGCGACTCCGCAAGAGATAGGCGAGGGGACCGTATGTGAAGGGACGGCCTCCGCGATAGACCGCGTCCTTTGTGTCCCGCGATTTGGTCGTTATCTTCTTTTTGTCGAGATCGCCGATCAGCTTGATGAGACTCTTCAATTCAAGATACCGCTTAAAAATGTACCTGACCGTTTGCTGCTCCAGTGAGCTCGGGATCAGCTTCTTGTCTTTGACGTCATAACCTAGCGGAACCGAGCCCCCGGTCCATTTGCCCTTGGCACGGGAGGCGGCGATCTTGTCCCTCACGCGCTCGGAGGATAGCTCGCGTTCAAACTGGGCAAAAGACAGCAGTACATTCAGCGTCAACCGGCCCATCGAAGTTGTGGTATTAAACTGCTGGGTGACGGCGACGAATGAAATGGCTTTGGCATCGAACGCCTCAACCAGCTTGGCGAAGTCGGCAAGTGATCGGGTCAGGCGGTCGATTTTGTAAACGACGACGACATCGATCTTGCCAGCGTCAATGTCTTTAAGCAGGGCCTGAAGAGCAGGGCGGTCGAGATTGCCGCCGGAATAGGCCGGGTCATCGTAGTGCTTGGGGACAAGCGTCCAGCCTTGGGAAGCCTGGCTCTTGATATAGGCCGCACATGCCTCCCGCTGAGCGTCAAGAGAGTTGAATTCTAGCTCAAGGCCATGTTCGGTCGACTTGCGGGTATAGATGGCACAGCGCAGCAGCTTGGTGTCTTTGACCATCAGACGGCCCCGCTCACTTTGGTAAAGGTGGGTGACTTGATGGGCGATGTCTGAGCATGCTTTGTCTTGGGTGGGCGGAGCCCAAAGAATTTTGGGCCATTCCATTTGGTGCCAGTGATAAGACCTGCGATCTCTGACAGACTGGCATAGTACTGACCGGCGTAACTGTAGCCATCTTCAAGTACGGTGACTTGATGGGTCTTG
>JAURVW010001017.1 GCA_030655275.1 Solirubrobacteraceae bacterium | reverse complement strand
TGACCTCCGCGGTGACGGTGTGCGAGGTCGTGTTGGTGAAGGTGTCGAGGTAGCGGAACCAGTTCGCGTCGCGGTTGACCCGGATGGAGCGCGTGGTCGAGACGCCGCCGAGGGGCACGGCCTTCGTCGTCTTGAAGCGGTCGTAGCCGTCGTACCGCAGCCCGAAGCCGCGCATGAGCTCGCCGTTGAAGGTCTGCTCCTTCGCGGTGAGGACGGAGCCGGCGACGCGCAGACGCAGGCCACCGAAGCCGGTGAGGGCCTGGGCGGTCGTGTTGCGGATCGAGCCGGTGTCGAGGCCCGGGGCGGCGGCGTCCTGGACGCCGATGCGGTCACCGCTGGCGAGCGGGACGTAGGTGGTGGCGGACGCCGGTGCGGCGGCGCCGAAGCTGGCCAGCGCGGTGCCGGCCAGCGCGACGGAGGCGCGCCGCTTGCGCGACGGGATGCCGCGCAGGGTGGACGAGATCAAAGGATCCGCTTTCGGACGTGTGGGTGGGGGAACGCGCGGGTGGAGCGCGTAGCCGAGCGCGGTGGCGCTCGACGCCCGGGACGCTAGATCCGCAGCGTCCACCTGCCCTTCGACATCCGTACAAGTCGGCCCGAGGCAGCCTGGCCCCGAACAAACCGAGCGGCCCGTGCGACGGGGCCGGATCGGTTTGGACGGGACAAACCCTAACCGGCGCGCAACCGGCCGATCGCGGCGTCGACGCTCGCGAGCTCGAGCAGCATCGCCGTGGCCGCCGACTCCATGACCTCGTTCGCGTGGACGCGCCCGTCCTCGCCGATGAACTGCGTGAAGAACGGGATCGTGACCGCCTCCGGGATCGGGATGCCCTTGAGGGCCGCCATGACCGGCTTGAGCGCCTGGACCGCTCGCGTGCCGGCGGCGACGCCACCGTACGAGACGAACCCGACCGGCTTGTAGGACCACTCGTTGTGCAGGTAGTCGATCGCGTTCTTGAGCGGCGCGGTGTAGGAGTGGTTGTACTCCGGCGTGACGAACACGAAGGCGTCGCTGGCGGCGACCCGCGCGCTCCACGCCTTCGTGTGGTCGTGCTCGTACTGCTGCATGCGGGGGTGGCTCGGCTCGTCCATCATCGGGAGCGCGAGCTCCGCCAGATCGATCGTGCTGACCTCGAAGGTGCCGTCGGCGCT
>JAURVW010001003.1 GCA_030655275.1 Solirubrobacteraceae bacterium | reverse complement strand
AGGTCTGTTGGCGGGCTGGCTAGCCGTTGACGCGGATGATGATCGCGTCGCCCTGGCCACCGCCGGAGCAGATGGCCGCGACACCGAGGCCGCCGCCGCGACGGCCCAGCTCGAGCACGAGCGAACCGATGATGCGGGCGCCCGAGGCGCCGAGCGGATGCCCGAGCGCCACGGCGCCGCCGTTGACATTGACGTTGTCCGGGGTGAGGCCGAGCACGTTCATGGAGTTGAGACCGACCGACGAGAACGCCTCGTTGAACTCCCAGAGATCGATGTCCTCGACCTTGAGGCCGGCCTTGTCGAGCGCCTTCTGCGCCGCGGCGGCCGGGGTCTTCGCGAGGTACGGGAAGTCGTCGGCGACCTGGGCGTGACCGACGATCTCGCCGAGGATCTGCTTGCCGTTCTTCTGGGCCCAGTCCTCGGACGCGAGCACGAGCGCGGCGGCGCCGTCGTTGACCGACGGGGAGTTGCCGGCGGTGTGCGTGCCGTCCTTGACGAGACCGCGGAGCTTCGAGAGCCCCTCGGCCGTGGTGCCCTCGCGCGGGCCCTCGTCGGTGTCGACGATCGTGTCGCCCTTGCGGCCCGGGACGGTGACCGGGACGATCTCGTGACCGAGGTTGCCGTTGGCGATGGAAGCCAGCGCGCGGTCGTGGGAGCGAGCTGCGAACTCGTCGAGCGACTCGCGGGTGATCTCGAGCTCGTCGCCGACCTCGGTGGCCTCGACGTACATCTGCTTGCCGGTGAAGGCGTTCGTCAGACCGTCGTGCTGCATGAGGTCGATCATCGTGGCCGGGCCCATGCGGAAGCCGTTGCGCGAGCCGGGGAGCGCATGCGGCGCCTGCGACATGGACTCCATGCCACCACCGACGGCGACCTCGACCTCACCCGCACGGATGTGCAGGTCGGCGATGGCGACGGCGCGCAGGCCGGAGGCACACACCTTGTTGATGGTCTCCGAGGAGACGCCGATCGGGATGCCGGCGGCGATCTGTGCCTGTCGCGACGGGATCTGGCCGGCGCCGCCCTGCAGCACCTGGCCCATCACGACGTGCTCCACCTGCTCGGGCGAGACGTCCGCGCGCTCGAGGGCGCCGCGGATGGCGATCGAGCCGAGCTCGGTCGCGGGAAGGCTGGACAGCGCGCCGCTGAGCTTGCCGATGGGGGTACGTGCAGTACCGAGGATCACAGTCTTGGCCATGGAATTCGCCTCTCCGAGGAGCGTCGCGGTAGGGGGCGGGAGCCTAGGGGCACCGCGGCGCGGGAGATTAGGCCACGACTCAGGTCCGGTGCGTCGCGACCTTGGAGCCGGCTGGCGTAGCGTGTGCGCCATGAAGGTCTCGACGCTCGCCGAACTGCCCACCGAACCCGACACCGTGATCCTCGCGGTGGCCGGTGACGCGGCGGTCGACGAGCGGTTCGCGCGGCTGGTCGACGCCGCGAAGGAGCGTCGCGAGGTCAGGACGAAGGCCGGGCATCTCGCCACGCTGCACGACGCCGACGGCACGCGCGTCGTGGTCGTCGGACTGGGCGAGGCCGAGAAGGTCACGGCCGAGGCACTACGGGTCGCGGCCGCGCAGGCGTATGCGCGCGCGACCGAGGTCGGTGCCGAGACGCTCCACTGGGTCCTCCCGAACGACCTCCCCGTCGAGACCGCCGTGGCGACGGGTGCGATCGTCGAGGGCACCGTCCTTCGCAGCTGGTCGTACGACGCCAAGCGCAAGGGCGACGCGCCGAAGGATCCGAAGCCCGAGGCACTCGTGATCGTCGGAGGTGACGAAGCCGCGGCCGGCGCAGCCGCGGTCGTCGCGAACGCGGTGAACTGGGCACGCGTCCAGCAGCACGAGCCGCCGAACGTCCTCACCCCCACCGAGCTCGGGCGTCGCGCCCTCGCCATCGCCGAAGACCTCTCCTCCCCGCACCTTGACGTTCAGGTCGAGGGTGAGGCATTCATGCGCGAGCAGGGCATGGGCGCCCTCCTCGCCGTGTCGCAGGGCTCGGACCAAGAGGCGGCGCTCATTACCGCCCATTACAAACACCCCGACGCCAAGGGGCCGCGGATCGCGCTCGTCGGCAAGGCGGTCACGTTCGACACGGGCGGGATCTCGATCAAGCCGGGCGCCCGGATGCACGAGATGAAGTACGACATGACCGGCGGCGCGGTCGTGCTCGGCGCCCTCCGCGCCGTCGCCGAGCTCGACCTTCCCCTCGACCTCGTCGTGGTCGTCGGCGCGACCGAGAACATGCCCGACGCCGGCGCCTACAAGCCCGGCGACATCATCACGTCGGCCGAGGGGCTGACCATCGAGATCACGAACACCGACGCGGAGGGCCGCCTCGTGCTCGCCGACTGCCTGTGGCATGCGCGACAGCAGGGTGCCGAGGTGCTCGTCGACGTCGCGACGCTGACGGGCGCGGTTGTCGTCGCACTCGGTTCCACGCACGCCGGGCTCGTCGCCAACGACGACGTGCTCGCCGGGGAGCTGCTCATCTCGGGCGATCGCACCGGCGAACTGGCGTGGCGCCTGCCGCTGCACGCCGAGTACGCGAAGCTGATGAACAGCCCGGACGCCGACCTCGTGAACGGCAGCCTCGAGCGCAAGGCCGGGTCGATCACCGCGGGGTACTTCCTCTCGCGATTCGCCGGCGACGCCGCCTGGGGCCACCTCGACATCGCCGGCACCGGTTGGGGCCTGGGCCGCGCCTACGCCGCACGTGGCGGTTCGGCCTACGGCCTGCGCCTGCTCGTCGACTGGCTCGAGGGCCGTTCGAAGGCCTGAGCCGATGGTCCCCCGGCGCCGCGCGCGGTACGCAGCCACCGGGGAACCCGAGGCCCACGCCGGACC
>JAURVW010000997.1 GCA_030655275.1 Solirubrobacteraceae bacterium | reverse complement strand
GGCGTCGGCGTCGGCGTCGGGTTCGGAAGTCCTCGGCCAACGAGATCGACGTAGATCCCGCGGACGCTGTTCTCCTCGTCGACGGCGACGGGCGTCGCCGCAGCGAGCGTCGACTTGCCCGCGTAGAACGCAGCGTCGTAGCCCCAGCTGCCGGGGTCCACGAGCCCGACCCGGTACTGGCCCGCGGCCAACCCTCCGAAGGAGAAGTCCTGGCCGGCGATCATCATGCGGGAGGCGACGAGCCTGCCCGAGGCATCCCAGAGACCGACCTCGGCGTCGTATCTCGGACCGCCCGTTCCCGGGACCGGTGCGGGGGCCGGCGCCGGACCGTCGGGGTCGTACGGCCCGGGGTCGCCAGGAGCCTTGAGGCGTCCCTGCAGGATTCCGAGGTGGGCGAACGCCAGCGACTTCCCGGTGGCCGCTTCCCCCTCGGACAGGGTGATGGGCGTCGCGGTCTCGAGCGACTCGGCGTTGGCGTAGAAGGCGCTGCTGCCCGCGTACACCGCGCTCCCGGGCGCCTGGAACCCGACGCGGTAGACGCCGGGCGGGAGGCGCTTGAACTCGTATCCACCGTCGGCCGCCGTGGGCTGGCGCGCCACGAGGACTCCGGTCGCATCGAAGAGCTCGACCACGGCCTCGGACTGGCCGACCCCGGCGCGGTTCGTCGCTGCGCCCGACAGGGTCGCGGCGAGCTTGAAGCGGTAGTCGATGGCGCGGCCGTGCTCGCCGTCGGCCAGATCCACGCGGCCGGCGCCCTGCGGGGTCGGCGAGCTGTTGGTCCCATACGCGGTCGCGTAGGTGTCGCCCTCGGACGTGCCACTGAACGGGTTGGAGAACGTCAGGTAGTAGCTGCCGGGTCCCAGACCGGTGATCGTGTAGTCGCCGGAGGCGCTGGCGATCGTCGCACCGAAACCACCTGGACCGGCTCCGGTGGCCCTCGTGGCGGTGATCCGCATGCCGGCGGGTGAGGCTCCGCCCGGGAGCGAGACCCGACCGGAGATCTTCGCCTCCTTCGACAGGACGATGTCGGAGACCGTCGTGGTCCCCGGCTCGGTCACGTTCACCGGGCTGCTCGACAAGCCGATCAGGTAGCCCGGGCCAGAGGCCGCGACATACAGGCTGTAGGCCCCCGAGGCCAGACCGGTCGCGGCAAAACGCCCGGTCGCATCGGTTCGCGTGGAGCCGGCCGATCCGGCGTTCGCGGCGAACGCCGAGATGAGCGCGTTCGCGATCGGCTCGCCCGCAGCGTCCACGACGCGACCGACGATGCGGCCGCCCGGCCGCAGGACCGCGTCGATGCCGGTCGTGAAGGAGCCCACCTCGACGTCCACCGCCTTTGCAGCACCGAACGAGACGGCGTCGTCGTAGTACTCGGCGATCAGAACGCGATCGCGGTCGGCGAACCGCAGCGTGTAGGCGCCCGGGGCCAGTCCGCGGATGCGGTAGCTGCCGTCGACCCCGACGGGATAGACGGTCGTCGTGCCGTTCGCGCGAGAGGTCACCGTGACGTCACCCGACGAGACCGCCGCCCCGCTGGACTGCGACAACTGGCCACGGATCCCGCCGGCGGGCGCGAGCGTCGCGTCGACGTCCGGGATGGTCTGCCCGTCGGCGAGCGTCAGCACCGACCACGTGCCGGCGGCTGCCCCGGGCGTGGCGTATTGCTGGTACACGTATCCCGGGGTCGCGAGGTCACCGGGCCCGTGGAGCGCCACGCGATACTGACCGGCGGCCAGGGAGACGCTGAACCGCCCTTGATCGTCGGCGAGGACGGTCTGCTTGTACATGCTCGTCGGACCGTCGTAGAGGACGGCGTAGCTCCCGGCCAGCGGGCCGCTCGCGCTCCTGATGGAGCCCGAGATCGTGCCGCTGGCCGCGGCTGCCGCCGGCGCCACGAAGAGCGCCAGCAGCACCGCGAGGAGCGCGGCCACGAGCCGTCGGCTCGGGGCGTTCGAAGGAGCGGGGAACCGCGCGGCGGAAGGCATCACCGCGCAACCAAACCAGGGCGGGCAGACGCGGTCAACGCCGCGCGATTGCAATCACCTGCCGCGGGTCGTCTGCCTCAGACGAGCGAGACGCCCGTCATCTCGGCCGGCTGCTCGTAGCCCAGCAGCGCGAGGACGGTCGGGGCGACGTCGGCGAGCTTGCCGGTCTGGCCGGAGGTGGTGACCGTGTCGGTGAGCCCGTTCGGACCGGTGAGGTCGACGGTCTGCGGTTCGCCGGCGAGCGTGATGCCGTCGCCGACGATCACGACCGGCACCGGGTTGAGCGAGTGGGCGGTGTCCGGGGAGCCGTCGTCTTCGAGCATCTCGTCGGCGTTGCCGTGGTCGGCGGTCACGATCACGGCGCCACCGCTGGCGGTCACGGCGTCGATGATCTCGCCGAGGCGCGCGTCGACGAACTCGACCGCCGTCGTGGCAGCCGGGATCGACCCCGTGTGGCCGACCATGTCGGCGTTGGCGAAGTTGATCACGCCGAACGTCGGCGAGTCGGCCTTCCACGCGTCGATGAACGCCTGCGCGACGCCGGCCGCGCTCATCTCGGGCTTGTGGTCGTAGGTCGGGACGTCGCGCGGGCTCGGCACCACCTCGCGGCGCTCACCCTGCTCCGGCTGCTCCTCGCCACCGGCGAAGAAGTACGTCACGTGCGGGTACTTCTCCGTCTCGGCGACGTGCAGCTGCGAACCCCCGTGCTCCGCGACGACCTTCGGGAGCGTGACCGACGGGCGGTCCGGGCTGAACGCGATCGGGTACGGGTAGGTCTCGTCGTACTCGGTGAGCGTGGCGTACCGCTCGATCGGGGCCGCGTCGCCTCGGTCGATCTCGTCGAAGGCCGGATCGGCGAGCGCCTTGGAGAGCTGGCGGACCCGGTCCGGGCGGAAGTTGAACGCGATCACGGAGTCGCCGGGGCGGATCGTCGCCTCGTCGCCGATCGTCGTCGCGGAGACGAACTCGTCGGTCTCGTCGCGGGCGTAGGCGGCAGCGATCGCCTCGGAGGCGGTGGCCTCGTGGTGCTGGCCGATGCCGTGGACGAGCAGATCGTAGGCCTGCTGCGTGCGCTCCCAGCGCTGATCGCGGTCCATCGCGAAGTAACGACCGATCACCGTGCCGATGCGGGCACCGGCGGCATCGCACCAGGCCTGCGCCTGCGCGAGGTAGGCCGTGCCGCCGCTCGGAGAGGTGTCGCGGCCGTCGGTGAAGGCGTGCAGCACCACGTCGTCGGCGCCGAGCGTCTTCCCGAGCCCGATGAGCGCCTCGATGTGCTCCCAGCCGGAATGCACGCCCCCGTCCGACAGCAGCCCGACGAGGTGTACGCGCGGGGCACCCTCGAAAGCCGCGCGCAGGACCGGATTCTCGGCGAGCGCGCCGGACTCGACGGCCTCGTCGATGCGGGTGAGGTCCTGCTTGATCACGGCGCCGGCACCGAGGTTGAGATGGCCGACCTCGCTGTTGCCCATCTGGCCCTCCGGCAGGCCGACCGCCAGTCCACTCGCGGTGAGCGTGGTGCGGGGGGCGCTCTCCCAGAGGCGATCCATCACCGGCGTGTTGGCGAGGCTGACCGCGTTGCCGGGGCCGGCGGGCGCGAGGCCCCAACCGTCGAGGACCACGAGCGCAACCTGGGGGAAGGTGGACTGAACGGGCATGCGGCTCCTGGAGGGCGTCGATGGAAGCAGGCGGGACGCGCGAGAAGCACCGCCGGGCAGACCTCGCAGGCTACCGGTGGCTGGGCGTTTGCGACGCCGGCCCGCGCCGCCGGAAGCGACCGCCGCGGGCCGCGACGACCAGCCGATTCAGCGGCGCGGCCCTGCGCCACGACCGTGGCGCACGCAGACTCGACCGGCGACCAGCGGTGCCCACGCCGCTCCGGCTCGGCTTCCGTATCGGATCGGGATAGGATGCCGCTGCGCCATGGCGACGTGGCGCTGGAACAGCGAACGGCCCCAGCACGTGGGCCGGGCGCGCGTAGGAGACAGAGCATGGCCAAACGAAGCAGCAAGACCGTCACCCTCGGCGTCCTCCCCGTCCTCGCGACGGCGTTCCTCGCCTCCTGTGGCGACGACGACGAGACGGCTTACTGCACCGACGTCAACAACGTGGTCGTCGAGAACAACTACTGCGACGACGACTTCAACAACGGCGGCTACTACTGGGCCTTCATCGGCGGCGGCTCGAGCAAGAGCTATGTGAAGGGCTCGAAGATCACGAAGTCCGTCTCGAAGATCGCCGCGTCGAACAAGTCCGCCCTGTCGGCCAAGGGCGGCTTCGGCTCGAAGTCCTCCTCCAGCGGCGTCGGCCGGGCGAGCGCCTCGAGCCACTCCGGCGGCGGCTGATGCAGCGCCGCCCCACCGAGGCCCGGCCCGACTGGAAGAAGACCATCGAGCAGCAGGGCCTCGTCTACTGGCGGACCGACCTGCCCTCCGGCGAACAGATCTCCTACTGGGACGAGGAGCACTACTACTCGTTCCGTCTCAAGGAGATCCTCGAGATGGAGCGCGTCGCGCGCGAGCTCCTGGACCTACTGGTGGTCGCGGGCGACCACGTGATCGAGCACGACCTCTTCGCGAAGCTCGGCATCCCCGAGTTCGCCGCGCAGCGCATCCGCGAGACGTGGGAGAGCGAGCCGCCGATGCTCTACGGCCGCTTCGACTTCGCCTACTCCGGCGGCGACATCAAACTCCTGGAGTACAACGCCGACACCCCCACGTGCCTGATCGAGACGGCCGTGCAGTGGCACTGGATGCGCGACGTCTTCGGCGACGATGCCGACCAGTGGAACCGGGTGCACGAGGCGCTCGTCGAGCGCTGGACCGAGCTGCGCACCGAGCACCGCATCCCCGATGGCGAGGTGCACTTCCTGCACTCCCACGCGGAGAAGTCCGGCGAGGACTTCATGACGGTCGCCTACATCCTCAACACCGCCAAGGAGGCGGGATTGAAGGCGACCCTCCAGCCGATCGAGGAGCTGGGCTGGTCGCCGGAGCGCGGCTTCGCCGACACCGAGGAGCGCCCCGTGCAGACCGCGTTCAAGCTCTACCCCTGGGAGTGGATGCTGAACGAGGAGTTCGCGCAGCACGCGATCGACCGGATGGGCTCGGGCCCCGGCAACACGCAGTGGATCGAGCCGATCTGGAAGCTGCTGTGGGCCAACAAGGGCATCCTTCCGATCCTCTGGGAGCTCAACCCCGGCCACCCGAACCTGCTGCCCTGCTGGTTCGCGGGTGAGGAGCCGAAGGACCTCGCGTCCTACGTCACCAAACCGATCTTCGCCCGCGAGGGCGCGAACACGACGATCGTCCTGGATGGCGACGTCGTCGAGAGCGGACCCGACGAGTCGTACGGCTCGGAGGGCTACGTCGTGCAGTAGTACGTCGATCTCGGCAACTACGCCGGCAATCGCCCCGTCCTGGGCGTGTGGACCGTCGACATGGAGCCCGTGGGCCTCGGCATCCGCGAGTCCACCGGCTACATCACCAACAATCAATCTCGATTCGTCCCTCACATGATCGAGGGCTAAGGAGCACCCATGGGTGACACACTCGAACTCGTCGGCCAGATGCTGGCCTACGCCGGCGTCGGCCTGGTCGTCCTCCTCCTGGGCTTCTTCGTCCTGGACCTCCTCACGCCCGGCAAGCTCGGGGAGCTCGTGATGAACCGCAACCCGAACGCGGCCATCATCGCGTCGGCCAACCTCGTCTCGCTCGGCCTCGTGCTGTGGTTCGCGATCTTCTTCTCGGGCACCGGCTCCGAGGACATCTCGACCGCGTGGAACGGCCTCGACGACGTCGCCATCTTCGGCGTCGTCGCCGTCGCCCTGCAGGCGATCTCGTTCATCGTCCTCGACGTCCTCACGCCGGGCAAGCTCGGCTCGCACGTCACGGAGACCACGTTCCACCCGGCATCGGTCGTCTCGGCCTCGCTGCAGGTGGCCGTCGCGTTCATCATCTGCGCGTCGCTGACCTAGCGAGCGCACCCGGCCGGTTCGGCCGGGAACGACGAAGCGCCCCCGCCTCCCCGATCAGCTCGGGGAGGCGGGGGCGCTTTGCGTTTGGTGGCTGGTCAGGCGACGGCCGCGGCGGCGATGCCGTGCAGGTCGCTCGGCTCGAGGCTCGCGCCGCCGACCAGGGCGCCGTCGATGTCGGGCTGGGCGAGGAGCTCGCCGGCGTTGGAGGGCTTCACTGAGCCGCCGTAGAGCACGCGCACCTGCTCGGCGGCGCCGGCATCCCTGGCGGCGAGGCGGGAGCGGACGAACGCGCACGCCTCCTGGGCCTGCTCGGTGGTGGCGACCTTGCCGGTGCCGATGGCCCAGATCGGCTCGTAGGCGACGACGATCTTCGCCAGCTCTTCGGCGGTGAGGTGGGCGATCGCGGCATCGACCTGGCGCTGCAGGACGGCCTCGGTCTCGCCGGCCTCGCGCTGCTCGTCGGACTCACCGACGCAGAGGATCGGGAGCAGGTCGCTGTGGAGGAGCGTGGTGAGCTTCTCGGCGAGGGCCTCGTCGGTCTCACCGAAGTACTGGCGGCGCTCGGAGTGACCGATCACGGAGCCATGCACGTCGAGGTCGAGGAGCATCACGGCGGAGATCTCGCCGGTGAAGGCGCCGGCGCCTGCCTGGTGCACGTTCTGGGCGAGGATCTGGAGCTTGCTGCCGCGCGTGGAGTCGACGAGCGGGCCGAGCGCGGTGAACGGCGCGCAGAGGGCGAGCTCGACGCCCTCGAGGCCCTGCACCATCGGCAGGAACGAGGCGACGAAGTCCTCGGCGTCCTCGGTCGTCTTGTGCATCTTCCAGTTGCCGGCGATCAGCGGAATGCGGCTCATGGTGTCTCCTCGGGGGCTGCGGGGGCCACGCGCGCGAAGGCGTGGCGGACTGGGGCTCCACGGTAACGAGGCCTGGCGCGTGATGAGTCGCCGCCCGGGCCGGACCTCGGTGTCGCTGATGGGCCACCTGCGCCCAACGGGCTGCTCGCGCCCGCCCGCGCACTCGTGACCGCGACGCGCCACCCCACGGAGCGGGCAGACCTGCGACCTTGCACGACTGGACCCTCGTCGCAACAGAGTTGTGACAAGTGGCTATAGCTGTGGTGGAACCCAACTGGCAAGGTGCCCCGAAGTGAGCATTCACGTCGCGATCGAGCACAAGACGAAGTACCTGTACGACCGCCCGGTGAGCCTCGGGCCCCAGGTCGTGCGGCTACGTCCGGCGCCGCACACGCGAACGCCGATCCTCTCCTACTCGCTCAAGATCGAGCCGGAGGACCACTTCATCAACTGGGTGCAGGACCCGACGGGCAACTACCTCGCTCGCCTGATCTTCCCCGAGCTCACCACCGAGTTCTCGGTCACCGTCGACCTCGTCGCCGACATGACGGTGATCAACCCGTTCGACTTCTTCATCGCGGAGGAGGCCGAGGTCTTCCCGTTCGAGTACGAGCCCGAGCTCAAGGCCGAGCTCGCGCCGTACTTCAAGTCCGAGAAGACGCCGAAGGCCGTCAAGCAGTGGCTCAAGAAGGTTCCGAAGAAGGGCCTGAAGACCCTCGACATGCTCGTCGCGCTCAACAAGCACGTCGCCGAGACCGTCGACTACTCCGTGCGCATGGAGCCCGGCATCCAGAGCCCCGAGCTCACGCTCGAGCGCGGCGTCGGCTCCTGCCGCGACAGCGCCTGGCTGCTCGTCCACGCGATCCGCCACCGCGGGATCGCCGCCCGCTTCGCCTCCGGGTACCTGATCCAGCTCAAGGAGGATCTGCAGCCCGTCGGCCAGCCGCCCGGCCCGCAGATGGACTTCACCGATCTCCACGCGTGGGCCGAGGCATACGTGCCCGGCGCCGGCTGGATCGGACTCGACGCCACCTCGGGCCTGCTCACGAGCGAGGGCCACATCCCGCTGGCGTGCTCGGCCGATCCGATCAACGCCGCGCCGATCACCGGCAACGTGTCGAAGGCCAAGACCGAGTTCGAGTTCTCCAACACGATCACGCGCCTGCACGAGCCGCCGCGCGTCACGCTGCCCTACACCGACGCGCAGTGGAAGAAGATCGACGACCTCGGCCGCGCCGTCGACCTGCGCCTGCGCGGCAGCGACGCGCGGCTCACGATGGGCGGCGAGCCGACGTTCGTCGCCGCCGCCGAGCCCGATGCGCCCGAGTGGAACACCGACGCGCTCGGTGGTCGCAAGCACGAGCTCGCCGTCGACCTCGGGTTCCGGCTCGCGGGCAAGTTCGCCAGTGGCGCGATGATCCGCCACGGCCAGGGCAAGTGGTACCCGGGCGAGCCGCTGCCGCGCTGGCAGGTCGGCGTCCACTGGCGCGCCGACGGCCAGCCCCTGTGGAACGACCAGGCGCTCCTGGCGAACCCCACGGCGCCCGGCAAGGCGACGAAGAAGCAGGTCAAGAAGCTGGCCGAGGCGCTCGCGGACGGACTCGGCATCGGCGCCGAGCAGCTCGTGCCGGCGTACGAGGACACGCTCAACGAGCTCCTCAACGAGGCGAAGCTGCCGGGCGGCGAGCCGCCGGAGCTCGTCGATCCCGATCCCGAGGACACGCGCATCGCCGACGCGAACGAGCGCGCGAAGCTGATCGCCAAGCTCGACGCGGCGACCGGTGAGCCGACCGGCTGGGCCTTGCCGCTGCACCGCGACGACGGCGCCGACCACTGGATCACCGGCACGTGGACGCTGCGCCGCGGCAAGCTCTTC
>JAURVW010000974.1 GCA_030655275.1 Solirubrobacteraceae bacterium | reverse complement strand
CTCTGACCGAGGCCCAGTCGCTCGACCTCTCGAGCCGGCCCGTCGTGTCGGCGGCGCTGCCCGTGCTCGCCTGGGTCGCCAGCGCGACCGACCAGGCCAACGAGCTCTTCGACCGCGCGCGCGACCATCACGATGCGTGGGTCCGTGCCACCGTTCCGCTCGCGCAGGCCCAGTGGGCCGAGAACGAGGGCGACGTGCCGGCGATGCGCTCCCACTACGAGGAGGCCTACGCGGCCTTCGAGGCCATCGGCGATCGCTGGGGCATCACGGCGAGCCTCAGCGGCATGGCGAACGTCGCGATGCTCGACGACCAGCTCGACCGCGCCGGCGAGGCCTTCGAACAGGCTCGCCAGCTCCTGCAGACCTTCGGAGCCGAAGCCGAGAACGCGATGCTCCACATGCGGCTCGCCGACGTGCGCCATCGCCAGGGCCGGCAGGACGAGGCGCTCGTCCACGCCCGGGAGGCCCTCGGCGCCACCGATCTCGCCGGTCCGGAGGCCGCGATCATCGGCGGCGGTATGGCCCAGCTGCTGTGGCAGCTCGGTGAGACGGACGAGTCACGCCGAATCCTCCAGACGGCCCTGCAGACCGTCGAACGCGTCGGTGACTGGGGCCCGACCCGCGGGCACGTGCACGCGATGGTCTATTCGATCGCTGCGGTGATCGATCTCGAGGACGGTGAGCCGCACCGGGCCCGCGAGCGGTTGGCCATCGCCTACCCCGCGGGGGTCGGGACCTCCGACCTACCGATCCTCGCGATGGTCGCCACGGCCGTCGCGCGCCTGGCCCTCCACGACGGCAAGGCGCGCGACGCAGCCGAGATCCTCGGGGCCGCCGCGCGCATGCGGGGCTCGGCCGATCTGAGCAACCCCGAGGTCGCACGCCTGCGGGCCAGGCTCACGGACGAGCTCGGCGAGACCACCTTCGCCGAGCTGTTCGAGGCCGGCCACGCGTTGGATCGCGAGGCGGGAGCCGCCCGGGTCGACCCGACCAAGCTCTAGTTCAGCCGTCCGAACGAGAGATCGCGCCGCAGATTCCGTTCGTGGGCCAGTGGTTCAGGCGCCTGCGCCGGGCCGCTGGCGTGCGGACGGAAGATGCAAGCGAGATCCGTTCAGACCTTGCGGCGGTAGGCGCGGAGGGCAAGCGGGAAGAAGATCGCGACGAGCGCGGCCATCCAGATGAACGTCTGCCAGAGGTGGTCGCCCATCGGGCCGCCGGTGAGGAGCGCGCGCTCGACACCGACGAGGTGGGTGAGTGGGTTGTTCTCGCTGAACACCTTGAGCCAGCCGGGCATCGTGTCGGGGGAGACGAAGGTGCTGGAGGCGAAGCTCAGGGGGAAGAGGACCATCATCATGATCCCCTGGACCGCGCCCGGGGTGCGGGCGACCATGCCGACCCAGACCGACGCCCACGAGAGGCAGAGGGCGAAGGAGACGGCGATCAGGCCGGCTGCGCCGACCTCGAGCACGCCGCCGGTGGCGCGAAAGCCGAGCAGGTAGCCGATGCCGATGGTGACGACGAATACGAGCACGTACCGCACGACGTCGGCGAGCACGGCGCCGATGAGCGGGGCGGAGCGACCGATCGGCAGGGATCGGAAGCGGTCGAAGACGCC
>JAURVW010000961.1 GCA_030655275.1 Solirubrobacteraceae bacterium | reverse complement strand
GCGCGACGGGCGCGACGGGCGTCACCGGCGTACAGGGCACGGCGGGCACGAACGGAACCAACGGCTCGAACGGTGCCACCGGATCCACGGGCGCCACCGGCGCCAACGGTGTCGTGAACACCGTCACCTGGTCGGATTCCGCCCTGGGAGCCAACGCCGGGCCGGGGACGACCGCCACGAAGGAGGTCCTGTGCCCGAACGGCAAGAGCCTCGTCACCGGCGGCGCCCGTGCCGTGATGGTCAGGACGTCCGGCTCCGTCGAGACCGACACCTACTACGCGCTGCTCGACGGCGGCTTCACCTATGCAGGCATCACCGAGTCGCGCGCCAACTCCAACTCCGGCCAGCCCACGGGCTGGACGGCCACGGCGACCTCGATGGGCCCCGCCACCAGCGCGAAGGTGAAGGTCTACGTCTGGGCGGTCTGCACCGCCTGAGCGGCCTAGCTGCGGCCGGCGCCCGGCTTCCAGAGCGGCTCGTCGCCACCGTTCGACGCGCGAGCCAGGATGAAGAGCAGGTCGGACAGGCGGTTCAGGTAGCGACGCGCCTCCGGGGAGTGGTCCTCGACGAGGAGGACGTGCCGTTCGGCCCGCCGGCAGATCGTGCGGGCGACATGCAGCTGCGCGGCCGCCAGGGTGCCACCCGGCAACAGGAACGACTTCAGCGGCGCGAGCGTCTCGTTGGCCTCGTCGCAGCACGTCTCCAGCCACGCCGTCTGGTCCTCGCTCACGCGCAGACGCTCGCCGTCGCGCTTCGTCGGGCCCGCATCCGGCGGAACCGCGAGATCGGCTCCGACGTCGAACAGGTCGTTCTGGATGCGCTGCAGCCACGCCACGTACCGCTCGTCGACGCCGCCCGTCGCCAGGACGACGCCCAGCGTGGAGTTGAGCTCGTCGACGTCGCCGTACGCCTCGATGCGCGGATGCGTCTTCGGCACACGCGACATGTCGCCGAGATGCGTCTCGCCGCCGTCACCGGTGCGGGTGTAGATGCGCGTGAGGTTGACCGCCATGGCGGGAGCGTATCCCGCCAGGCGCGCACGCC
>JAURVW010000959.1 GCA_030655275.1 Solirubrobacteraceae bacterium | reverse complement strand
CGACCTGATCGCGGCGGATGTAGCAATCCGCCAGCAGCAGTTCGACCGCACCCTTGGCCTCGGCAAGGCGATGCAACGCCGCCGAGCCCGACGCATCGACGACGAAAATCGTTGCGGTCTCGCTGCGCTGCTTGAAGCGCGTGATGCGGAAATCGTCTGGGCGGACGATCACGCGGCTCGTGTTTCCGCTTTCGCGCCGCCGCAACGGCTGCCAAGGTGCTGCGGCACGCAGCGTTTCGATCAGACTGAGTTTGCCGCCGCTGCGTAAATCGCCGCGCCGCGTGCCGGTCGGGCGGCCGCGCGTCTTCGATTTCTGCAAAGCCCCGGATTTGCCCGCGCCGCGCCCGCGCGTTAGCGCGCCGGCACGCAGCAACGCCAGCACGTCGGGCGGGATCGCGGCCTGCGCGGCGGCGAGGATCACCTCGTCGAGCGCGCGATCGATATTCGGAATGTCGTCATCGTTGTTCTGCTCGCCGGGATCGTCCGGCGGCTCGGGCTGATCCGGCGGGGGCGGATCGTCCTGTTGTTGCGACGGCGGCATCACGGTCGCGCGTGGCGCAAACACCAACCTTGCAGCGAGCGCAATGTCGTCCTGTTCGATCGCCTTATGACCGGCCAAAGCCGCCGCCGCACGAGCGACGCGCAATGCCTGCAACGGCGCACGCAACGACGCGATACCGAGTGCCGCCGCGACGTTGCACAAGGCTTCGATCTGATCGGGATTGGCGTGAATCGAGGTGAGAGTCACGCGGGCTTCAGAAATATCCGAAGCATCGACTGTGAGTTCATCCGTCTCGCGCCAGCCGATCACGTCGAGATCGAGATAAATCGCGAGCCGATCGCGCAGCGCCGACGGCGCCATCTCGTCGTCGATGCCCTCGTCAAAGGCAACGACGCCGAAGCGCGCCGGCAGTTGCAGGGACAGCCCGTCGCGCTCGACGGTGCTGCGGCAGGTATCCATCGTTGCGGTGACATGCGCGGTTGTCGAGGCCGGCATGCGCTCGGCCATCGCCAGCACGATCGTGCCGCCATCGGCATCGGCGAGCAGGCCGCGCGCGGCGACCGGACGGCCACTGCGCAAAGTCGCGTCGAGATCGAGCCCGCCCAGCAGCCGGCCATCGGCGATCGACACCGGGCAATGTTTCAGCGGCGATTCAGCCGGCAGCGCCGCGCGCAGCGTTGCGTGCCAGCGATCGCGCACCGGCCCGGCGCGGCCTCGCACCAGCACGCCGCAGCCGACCGGATCGACGGCTGCGATCAACGCCGCGGTGACGGCGTCGGACCACGCTTGCGTCGTCACCCGAAAATCTCGGCGATGGCACGATCGACGCGCACGCT
>JAURVW010000952.1 GCA_030655275.1 Solirubrobacteraceae bacterium | reverse complement strand
CGCGCCGTCGGCGGCCGAAGGCAGGGCGGACGGGGCCGTCGGGGACGCCGACGGGGTCGTGCCGCTGGCGGTCGGGGCCGCGGGGGTGGTCACCGCGGGCGAGTCGGCCGTGGTGGGCACCGGCTCTGCCGAGGCCGGAGCGGGCGCAAAGGTCAGCAACGCCGCCACCGCGGCCGAGAGCGCCCCGAGTCGGGACGCGGATCGCCTGCGGCTCACGAGGGGCGCGCGACGTCGATGCGGCGGACGATGCGAACGTCGCCGGTCTTCGGCCGGCCGAAGACGACCAGAAGCTGGCGGGCACCGCGCGGGCGGTATCCGTCGGGGCGGACCGTCGTGATCGCGAGTTCGGCGGAGCGGGGGATGCCCGAGAAGGTCGCGACGAAGCGGCCGCCGTCCGGCGTCACGCCCGTCATCTGCAGCGGCTTCTTGGTGCGGACCCAGCGTCCACCCTTCAGGACGGCGCCGCTCGTGATGTCGATGCGGGAGTTCTGATCCCACACGGGCACGCGCACGGCCACGCGTGAGCCCTTCTCGATCTTCGAGACCTCGTAGGTGGACTCGATCCGGTCGGTCGTGAGGAGCTGGCGCACGGCGATGCGTCCGCCGCCGGCCTTGGCAACACCCCTGACCTCGACCGGGCTGCCGAACGCCGAGGCCGTATTTTCCGGCTTGCCGACGATGGCGACGTCGGTGGTGGTCTGGCGGCCCGGCGTGGCGGGCTCCGTGTCGACCGTGATGCGGCCGTCCTTGACGATCGAGAGGCCGAGGCTGCCCGTGCCGCGGCCCCCGAGTGCGGTCAGGGGACGCTGCTCACCGTCGAAGAGGCGCACGGGCTCGAGGCCACCCTGCGACTGGCCGGCGCGGCCGGGGAGGATCGCGCCGTTGTACACGGGCGTGCTGAACGCGAACCGGCCGGTCTCCTCGTCCTGGGCGTACCAGTTGGGCGGCGCGGTGGTGGAGACGTCCTGGAAGCGACTGTCGAGTGAGGCGTCGAGCACCGCGAAGCGCAGCGGCCCGATGAGCTCGTTGCCGCTGCCGGTGGTGAAGCCGTTCGGCGCGTCGAAGGAGGTCTTGCCCGGCAGTGGGCCGCCGACCTGGTCCGACGTGGGAGCCCAGGCGGTGGCGAGGTAGAGCGCGATGCCGTGCGACGCGATCGAGCGTGCGAAGGAGCGCTGCTGCGGATACCCGAGGAGGGCGTCGGGGCCCGAGGCGGTCATGAGGCCGTCGAGCGACCAGGCCCAGTACTGGCGCAGGTGGCGGCGCTTCGTGCCAAGGCCCGTGTCCCAGTTCGGGTAGCCGGCGTGCGTCCACGAGCCGAGCAGCATGTGGCGCGACCAGCGCTTGAGCACCTGGATCTCCTTCTCGGGGAGCGGCACCATCCCGGCCCGGATCGCGGCCTGGTACATGCCGAGCGAGGAGAGCGCGAGGTTGCCGTACTCAGTGGTCTCGACCTTGTTGAGCTGGGCGTTCTTGCTGCGGTTCGGGAGGTAGCGGAAGCCGCCACCGGAGGTGAGGTAGGAGGAGCCGCCCGGCCATTCGGTCTTGTCGGCGCGGTCGGCGAGGTCGGCGAACCGCATGAGCTGGGCGCGGTAGTCCGGGAGGATCGACGTGTCGCCGGCCACCTCGAGCGCGGCGGAGTACACCTCGGTGTGCCAGTTCATCTGGTTCAGCGCGCGCGAGGGGAACTTGTAGAACGGCGAGGCGGCGAGCTCGGTGAGCACCTGCGCGATCCGGGCGGAGGTCTCCGGCGCCATGCCGATGAGGTCACGCACGCGCCAGGCGGCGGTGAGCGACCGCACGACGCTCGTGTCGATCGACGGATGCAGGACGGCCTGCTCGGGCTCCTCGCCGATCGCCGGCGTCCACGCGGGCGCGTGCGGGAAGTGGCCGACCTGCCGCGGGCGCAGGCTCCGCACCACGAGGACGGGCGCCGAGGTGAGCACCTTCACGAGCGGCTCGATGCGCTCGTCGTGGCGGATCGGGCCCTGATGGCCGGCGAGCGCGGCCATCGACATGAGCTGCAGCAGCAGGGAGTTGAGGCGCGTGTCGGGAAAGCCGCGCTCGTTCATGTAGAGGCCGCGGGCGGGGTTCCAGCGGGCGTCGACACGGGTGCCGATGTCGTCGCCGAGCTTCCACGGGTCCGGGGTGGAGTCGATCGACGGGGCGGCCCCTGCACCGGGGGGCGGGTCCTGGGCGCGTGCGGCCGACGGCGCCAGGCCGAGGCAGAGCAGGGCGAGCAGGACCGCGGTCGCGCGCGTCCCGGCACTGGGGACGAGGTGACGCATCGAACGCGCGATGCTACTCATCGCCACCGGTCGAGGGCGCCGGGTCGATTGCAGGAATGCCCTGCTCCCGCGCCATCCTGGTTCCCGGTCCTTCGGCCTGCACGCTGGCATGAACCCACGGGGGCGGCAATCGGAGCGGTCGGAGTGGTCACGGTTGTCCGGGTGGGGCCCGGCGACGGGCCGGGTCGACGGTCACCGTGCATCGTGCGGGGTTCGACGCGGGCACGCCGCTGCCTGCGCCGCGCGGCGCGGAGGCCCCATGGGTCGGCGTGCGGCCGCGGGGCGCCGACGGATGGGCACCACCTAGCTACGCCGCGGTAGTGTGGCGCGGGCCATGCCTGTCAACACTTCCGCCATCGGGAAGACCTTCGCCCCCGGCACCTACGCCGTGGGTCGCGAGAAGGTCAAGGAGTTCGCCAACGCCGTTGGCGAGACCAACCCGCTTCACCTCGACCACGAGGCCGCTCGCGCCGCCGGCTACGACGATGTCGTCGCGCCGCCGATGTTCGCGGTCGTCTTCATCTCCCAGACGATGACGCCGACCCTGTTCGACCCCGAGGTCGGCATGAACTTCGCGATGATGGTCCATGGTGGCCAGAAGTTCACCTGGGCGCGCCCGATCGTCGCGGGTGAGGAGATCACCACGCACGTGTCCGTCAAGGACATCACCGAGAAGGACGGCAAGGGCTTCTACGTCTACGAGACCATCTCGAAGGACGAGTCCGGCGAGACCGTCGTCACCGGCGAGTGGACCTTCCTGGTCCGAGGAGTCTGAGCATGGCCACGTTCGAACAGGGCGCCGCGATCCCGGAGCTCAAGGTCACGCCCGACCGCTTCCTCCCGGTGCGCTACGCCGGTGCGTCGGGTGACTTCAACCCGATCCACACCGACAAGGAGTACGCCACGATGGTCGGCCTCCCGTCGACGATCCTCCACGGCCTCTGGTCGATGGCGCAGGTCGCTCGCGCGGTGACCGATGCCGCTGGTGGCCCGGCGAACATCGAGTCGCTCGAGGTGCAGTTCCGCGGCATGGGCTTCCCCGAGAAGGAGATCACCGTGTCCGGCACCGTCCGCGAGGCCGGCGAGGTCGCCACGCTCGACGTCGTCGCCGAGCAGGACGGCAAGCAGATCATCCGCAACGCCGTCGCCACGGTGAAGAACGGCTGACCGCCCTCTCGGGACGCGGCCGCGAGGTCGCGTCCCGCGAGTCCACGGCCCCGTCCGCGCAGCGAGCGCGGGCGGGGCCGTCCTCGTTCCGGGCTGCCGTCGCGCCCGGCGCGTGCTCGGCCGGGGTGCGCCGTCTCAGCCGGCTGAGCCGGGGATCTGCGCGGCGTGATCGGGCATCACCTGCGCGACCGTGGTGCGGTCGAGCTCCTCGAGCACGGTGCGTGAGAGCTGCTCGTCGAGGGCGGTGAGCGTGGCGGTGATCTCCCGGCCGACGGGGCACTCGGGCGCGGTGGCGTGGAGTCCGAAGATCGCGGCGTCGCACTGGATGGCGCGCCACACGTCGCCGAGCGTGATCGCCTCGGGTTCGCGAGTGAGGTGCCAGCCGCCCTTCGGGCCGGGGCGGGAGCCCACGAAGCCGGTCTCGCGCAGTCGTCCGAGCACACGGCGTAGGTAGACGGGATTGGCCCCGACGCTTCCGGCCATGTCGTCGGAGCTGAGGGGGGTGTCGCGATGCCCGGAGAGGAGCGTGAGCACGTGGATCGCGACCGCGAACTGGGTGTTGGTCGGCGCTGCCATGCAGGCATTCTCGCACGTCCGCCACCACTCCCGTTGCAGATTGGCGCCAATCTGCAATCGCCCCTGCTACGTTTTAATCGTCTTCGCAATGACTACGAATAGAGAGCACGTCATGACCCTCGCCATCACCGGTGCCTCCGGCAACCTCGGCCGCCGCACCGCCGAGCTCCTCCTCGAGGGCGGGGTGGACCCGTCGCAGGTGGTCCTCCTCACCCGCACTCCGTCCAATCTCGACGACTTCGCGGCCAAGGGCGTGCAGGTGCGCGCCGCCGACTTCGACGACCCGTCGTCGCTCCCGGCCGCCTTCGACGGCGTCGACCGTCTGCTGCTGATCAGCACCGACACCGTCGGCGCCCGCATCGAGCAGCAGACCCGCGCGATCGACGCCGCGAAGGCCGCGGGCGTCGGTCATGTGATCTACACCTCGGCGCCGCAGCCGTCGACCGAGAATCCGGCGCTCGTCGTCGTCGACCACCTCGCGACCGAGGAGCACCTGCGCGCGAGCGGTCTGGACTGGACCTTCCTGCGCAACAACCTCTACTCCGAGTTCCAGCTCGGCTCCGGCGCCCAGGCCGTCGCCAGCGGGCAGATCTTCACGAACGCGGGTGACCGCGGGGCGGCCTACGTCTCCCGCGAGGACTGCGCCGCCGCGGCGGCAGCCGTCCTCGCCGGCGGCGCCGAGCATGCCGGGCAGGCCTACGAGATCTCGGGGGGCGAAGCGCTCACGCAGGATCAGGTCGCGGCGCTGCTGACCGAGGTGACCGGCAAGCCGGTCGCGGTGGTCCAGGTCGACGACGAGGGTCTCACCGGTGGCCTCACGGCGGCTGGTCTGCCGGACTTCATCATCCCGGTGCTCGTCACCTTCGGTACGGCCCAGCGCGAGGGCTACCTCGACCTCGTCACCACCGCCGTCGCCGATCTCACCGGCCGCCAGCCGACGCCCCTGCGCGACGTCCTCGTCGCCGGCAAGGACGAGCTCCAAGCCCCGCAGCCCGCCGCCCACTGAGAACCCGGCGCTGGCGCCGAACGTCGAAATCCACCCCTCCCCGGGGGTAAGTCCCGACGTTCGGCCAGCCGGGCGATACGGCGGTGGCGCCGAACGTCGAAATTCACCCCTCCCAGGGGGTAAATCCCGACGTTCGGCCTGTTGGGCGGCGACGACGCATCGCTCGCGGCGTCGTTACGGTGCGGGCATGCCGTCCGCCGCGTCCGCCTCAGCCCACCGATGAACGTCGCCGTCACCGGCGCGTCGGGTGGGCTCGGGCGCCGGATCGCCGAGCTGCTCATCGAGACGATGGATCCGACCCAGTTGCTGCTGCTCTCCCGCACGCCCGACACGCTGGCCGGTTTCGAGAAGCGTGGCGCCTCGGTCCGAAAGGCCTCGTTCAAGAACCCGACGGGCCTCAAGGAGGTCCTCGCGGGGGTCGACCGGCTGCTCATGATCAGTTCCGGCGACGTCGACAAGCGCCTCGACCTGCAGCGCCAGACCGTCGCCCTCGCCCAGCAGGTCGGCGTGCAGCACATCATCTACACGTCGATGGCCCAGCCCAGCGCCGACAACCCCTCCTTCGTGATCCCCGATCACGCCGGCACCGAGCAGGCGATCCGCGAGTCCGGGATGGAGTGGACCTTTCTCCGCAACAACGTCTACGCCGAAGGACTCGTGATCGCGGGGACGCAGGCCGTCGCGAGCGGCACGCTCCTCACGAACGCCGGCGACGGCGGCACCGCGTACGTCACCCGCAACGACTGTGCTCGCGCCGCGGCCGCCGTCGTCACGACCGACGGACACGAGCACGAGGCCTACGACATCACCGGCCCGGAAGCACTCACGCAGGCCGAGCTCGCCGCCCTGCTCAGCGAGGTGACCGACAAGCCCGTCGCGCTCGAGCAGCTCGACGACGATGCCTACTTCGACCGCCTCTACGACGCCGGCATCCCGCAGGAGACCGCCGACCTCATGGCCTCCTTCGGCGAGGCGACCCGCAAGGGCTTCCTGAAGAAGGTCTCCTCCGACCTCTCCGACCTCACGGGCCGCCCCGCGACGACGGTCCGCGAGGTGCTCGAGCGCAACCGCGAGCGCCTGCGCGGCGAGTAGCCGTCACAGGACGACCTCCCGCGTCGGGCGCAGCCGCTCGGCGAGCCGCTCGTCATGCGTGGCCACGACGAGGGCCCCGGGCCACCCGTCGAGTGCGACCTCCAGCGCTTCGAGCGAGCGTAGGTCGAGGTGGTTGCTCGGCTCGTCGAGCAACAGGCACGTCGTGCGCTGGGCTCCGAGTACGGCGAGTTCTGCGCGTGTGCGCTCGCCCGGCGAGAGCGTGCTCGCCGGGCGGCCCGCGACCTCGGCCGTGAGCCCGGCATGGGCGAGTCGACCACGCGCCTCGGCCGGGTCCAAGCCGGCGAGTCGACGCACGACGGACGTGAGGGCCTCGTCGGCCCGCAGGGCGGACTCGACGGCGCCGAGCACCGACACGACCCCTTCGGTGCCGGCGCTGCGGCGTCCCCGCAGCAGCGGCGCGGTGCCCGCGAGCGCCTCGAGCAGCGTCGACTTCCCCGAGCCGTTCGGCCCGCGGAGGAGGATCCGGTCGCCGAGCGCGACCGCCAGGTCGAACACCGGACTCGTCCACGCGCCTCGCCGCACGACGGCGTCCTCGAGCGCGACGACGTGCGGCGCCCGCGTCAGCGCCGGGGTGAGCTGGAGGGCGAGGGGCCGCTCCACCCAGGGCTTGTCGGGGATCTCGACGCGGTCGGCCCGCCGACCGACCACGCGGCCGCGCGCCTCGACGCCGTCGGCACGCATCCGAAACCATTCCTTCACGTGCTTGTCGCCATCGCGGGCGGTCTTGCCGATCCGGTTCTGCGTGGAGACCGCGCGCCGCCGGATCTCGCGCTCGGCCTCCCGCAGCGCGTCGCGTTCGGCCGTCGCGGCCGTGTAGGCCTCCTCCGCGCCGCGGCGGGCCAGATCGGCCTCTCGTTCGTACGCGTCCCAGCCGCCGGCGTAGGGGGTTGCCTCACCGCCGCGCGCGTCGAGCGCAAGGATGCGGTTCGCGTACCGGGCCAGGAAGGCCCGATCATGCGAGGCCACGACGACGGCGCCGCCGTGCGCGTCCAGCAGCGACTCCAGCAGCGCCCGGCCGTCGGTGTCGAGGTGGTTGGTGGGCTCGTCGAGCAGGACCGCGTCGTGCCGTCTCGCGGCGAGCGGCAGCAGGGCAGCGCGCACCCCCTGCCCAGAGGACAGCGTCGAGACCGGCCGGTCCAGCAGGCTCGCTGCCAGTCCGAGCCGTGCCGCGGCGGCCTCCAGGTCGCCATCGACGGTCGCGCCGCCGGCGGTCAGCCACGCGTCGAGCGCTTCGGCGTGGACAGAGATCGCCTCGTTCCCGTCGTCCGACACCGCCTTCGCGAGCCGGGCCTCGGCACGCTCCAGCGCGAGGGTCGCCGCGGCCAGGCCGAGCGCGT
>JAURVW010001068.1 GCA_030655275.1 Solirubrobacteraceae bacterium | reverse complement strand
AGATCGCGGCCGAGACCGGCGATGTCGGCGCGCTTGATGATCGCCGCGAGCTCGGTGCGCTGCTGCGGCGTGAGGTTCGCCGGGCGACCCTTCGACGCCTTGAGCAGCCCCGCCAGGCGCGCGCGATCGGCGGCCGAGATGCGCTTCCAGTGGTCGCGCAGGACGACGGCCGCCTGACCCAGGAGCATCAGCGGCAGGGCGCGACCTCCGAGGGCGGAGTGAGAACGGGAAGAACGGGTGAGCCTGGCCATGGTGGCGGCGAGTCTAGACCGTCGCGGCCGCGTCTTCGCCGATCAGACCGGGCAGGCGCCGTGCGGCGAGTGCGACAGCCGGGCCGGCGAGCCGCTAGGCGAGCTTGGCGTCGTCGCTCTCGCCGGCCGACGAGGACGTGGTGACGAGCGTCGGCTGACGACCCTGCTCCACGGTCTCGCGGGTGACGAGGCACGTCTGCACGTCCGGGCGGGACGGCAACTCGAACTGCACGTCGAGGAGGATCTCCTCGACGATCGAGCGAAGGCCACGAGCACCGGTCTCGCGGGCAAGAGCCTTGTCGGCGATGGCCTCGAGCGCGCCCTGCTGGAACCGCAGCTCGATGCCGTCGAACTCGAACGACCGCTGGAACTGCCGCACGAGCGCGTTGCGCGGCTCGGTGAGGATGTGGACGAGGTCTTCGCGACGCAGCTGGTTGACCGCCGTGACGACCGGAAGACGGCCGATGAACTCGGGGATCAGGCCGTAGGAGACGAGATCCTCCGGGAGCGTCTGCTGGAACATCGCGCCGGGATCGTGGTCGGCCTTGCCGGAGACCTGGGCGCCGAAGCCGACGCCGCCCTTGCCGACGCGGCGGGCGATGATGTCGTCAAGACCGGCGAACGCGCCGCCACAGATGAAGAGCACGTTGGTCGTGTCGACCGTGAGGTACTCCTGGTGCGGATGCTTGCGCCCGCCCTGCGGCGGAACGGAGGACTGCGTGCCCTCGAGGATCTTCAGCAGCGCCTGCTGGACACCCTCGCCGGACACGTCACGCGTGATCGACGGGTTCTCCGACTTGCGGGCGATCTTGTCGATCTCGTCGATGTAGATGATCCCCGTCTCGGCCTTCTTGACGTCGTAGTCGGCCGCCTGGATCAGCTTGAGGAGGATGTTCTCGACGTCCTCACCGACGTAGCCGGCCTCCGTCAGCGCCGTGGCGTCGGCGATGCAGAACGGAACGTTGAGCATGCGGGCGAGCGTCTGCACGAGCAACGTCTTGCCGGAGCCGGTGGGCCCGAGCATGAGGATGTTGGACTTCTGCAGCTCGACGTCCTGCTCTCCCGCCTGGAGGAGCTGGACCCGCTTGTAGTGGTTGTAGACCGCGACCGACAGGGAGCGCTTGGCGCTGTCCTGTCCGATCACGTAGTCGTCGAGCACCGCGCTGATCTCGCGCGGCTTCGGCAGCGACCCCAGATCGACCGCGGGTGCCGCGGCCAGCTCGTCGTCGATGAGCTCGCCACAGATGTCGATGCAGACGTCGCAGATGAAGACCCCGTTGCCGGTGATCATCTTCTTCACCTGGCGCTGGGAGCGCCCGCAGAAGCTGCAGAGGACCTGCTTGTCGGTATCGGTGGTGCGATCCATGCTCTTAGAGGGAGTCGGTGCCTGAGCCGGAGCCTTTAGCGGCTGGCGCGAACGGCATCGATCAAGCCGTAGTCCTTCGCCTCGTCCGAGGAGAGGAAGTAGTCGCGCTCGGTGTCCTTGCGGACCTTCTCGTAGTCCTGACCGGAGTGCTCGGCGAGGATGTGATCGAGGCGCTGGCGCACGTCGATGATCTCCTTCGCGTGGATCTCGATGTCGGTCGCCTGGCCGGAGAAGCCGGACGAGACCTGGTGGATCATGATCTTCGAGTTCGGCAGGGCCATGCGCTTGCCCTTGGCGCCACCGGCGAGCAGCACGGCGCCCATGCTCATCGCCATGCCGACGCACATGGTCGACACGTCCGGCTTGATGAACTGCATCGTGTCGTAGATCGCGAGGCCCGCGTAGACCGAGCCGCCGGGCGAGTTGATGTAGATCGAGATGT
>JAURVW010000948.1 GCA_030655275.1 Solirubrobacteraceae bacterium | reverse complement strand
GCGCGCTCCGTCGCCCGCGCCCGCGCCCGCTTCGTCGCCCGCGGCCGCGCCACTGCCTGCATTCACCGCGCCCCGCGCCCCCGCGCCGGCGATCATCCCGCTCCCGGAGCCGATGTCGACGGCGTGGCGCAGCCGACTCGTCGGTCGCGAGTTGCCGCTCGCCGCCCTCGAATCGGCCCTCACCCGCTCGACGGGAGGTGAGCTCCAGACCGTCGTGCTGGGCGGCGAACCGGGCATCGGCAAGACCCGCCTGTGCAGCGAGCTGGCCCAGCGCGCGCACGCTGCCGGCGCGCTCGTGCTGTTCGGCCGCTGCGACGAGGAGCCGCTGCTCCCGCACCAGCCGTTCATCGAAGGCCTGCGCCAGTACATCGCCGGCGCCGATCCGGTGGCGCTAGGCGCCCAGCTCGGGCCGGGCGGCGGCGAACTGCTCCGCATCCTCCCGGAGCTCGCGGCGCGGGTGCCGAGCCTGCCGGTCCCGGTGCAGGGCGATCCCGAGGGCGCGCGGTTCCGACTCTTCGAGGCGGTCGGCAGCCTGCTCGCGAACGTGTGCCGGCAGCGGCCGGTCGTGCTCGTGCTCGACGACCTGCACTGGGCCGACAAGCCCACCCTGCTGCTCCTTCGATACCTCACGCGAGCGCTACCGACCAGCCGACTGCTCGTGCTCGGCACCTATCGCGAGACGGAGGTCGACGCGGGCCATCCCTTCGCGGCGACGCTGGCGGAGCTCAGGACCACCGCCGGGTTCACGCCGATCGGGCTCGGCCGACTCGACGAGGCCGACGTGGACCGGCTCGTCGCCGACCATCGCGCGGCCGGTGGGGCGGATGCCTCGACCGACGACGGGGTCGGCGCGGAGCACAGCGGCCACCGGATCTACGAGGAGACCGACGGCAATCCGTTCTTCGTGGTGGAGATGCTGTCGCACCTGGAGGAGACCGGTGGCGCGGGCCTCGGACTCGGCGTACCCGAGGGCGTCAAGGACGTGATCGCCCGGCGCCTGGCCCGCCTCGACACCGACGCCAACCGCGCCCTCGCGATCGCGTCGATCGTCGGCCGCGACTTCCAGCTCGGTGTGCTCGACGGCATGAGCGACCTGGGTGAGGACCGCCTCGCCGACGTGCTCGAGACCGCGGCGCAGGCCCATGTGATCGAGGAGGTCGCGGGCACGGTCGGACAGTTCACGTTCTCGCACGCCCTCACGCGCGAGACGGTCTACGGGATGCTCACGAACACCCGCCGGGCGCTCCTGCACCGCCGGGCGGCCGTCGTGATCGAGGCCCGCCACGCCGCCGACCTCGGTCCGCACCGCGCCGAGCTGGCCCACCACTTCGAGTGTGCGGGCACGCCCGAGGACTTCGTCCGCGCGACGGAGCACCGCGCCGCCGCCGGTGATCGCGACCTCGCCCTCCTGGCCTACGAGCAGGCCGCCCGCCACTTCCGCCGTGCCGCGGCGCTCATCCGGCAACTCGGCATGGAGGGCGGTGAAGGGCAGCGGTGCGACCTCGTGATCGCGCAGGGCGAGGCCGAGCGGCAGTCCGGCGACGCCGCCTATCGCGAGACCCTCCTGGAGGGCGCCCGCCTGGCCGGCGAGATCGACGACGCAGGCCGGCTGGCGCGCGCGGTGCTGGCCAACAACCGCGAACTCTTCAGCTCGGCGCAGGGCGTCGACCAAGAACGCGTCGCCGCGATCCGCGCAGCGCTGGCTGCGCAGCCCGACGTCGACAGTGCGGTCCGCGCCGAGCTCCTCGCACTGCTGGCGGTCGAGCAACTCGCCGGCCCGGACTGGGAGGGCCGGCGCGCCCTCGCCGACGACGCGGTCGCGATGGCCCGGCGGGTCGGCGATCGGCGCACGCTGGGCGCCGTGGTCCAGCGGCGGTACGTGGCGCTGTGGGGGCCGCAGACCGTCGCGCAGCGACGCGCCGATGCCGAGGAGACCGGGGCGATCGGCATCGAGCTCGGCGATCCGATGCTCACCTTTGCCGGAGCCGCGCTCGGGAGCATCGTCGCGATGGAGGCCGGCGACCCGGCCCGGGCTGACGAACTGCTCGACCGAGTCGCCCCGCTCGTGCGACAGCTCGGCCAACCGGTGCTGCGTTGGTACGAGGTCGTCTGCCACGCCAAGCGCACCACGATGAACGGGCATCCGCTCGACGCCGAACGGCTGGCTCGCGAGGCGTTCGAGGTGGGGCAGGAGGCCGGCCAGCCCGACGTGGTCGCCTGGTTCTTTCTGCAGACGGTCGCGGCACGACTGGCCGGCGGCCGACTCGGCGCCGACGATCCCGACCTGCCCCTCCTGTTCTCGATGCCGGGCCTGTCGCTGCCGGTCTCGCCGGAGTACACGCCGAGCGCGTCAGTCGGGCTCCAGATGGAGTCGACGAAGGCGCTCACGTTCAGCGAGATCGGTCGCTTCGACGAGGCGCGTCACCACCTGGGCGTGGCGATGGCGAACGGGCTCCGCGATCTCAGTCACGACTTCGCGGCACTGTCGATCCCGGCGTTCGCAGCGGTCGCGGCCTGCCACCTCGGCGACCGTGCGAAAGCCGAGGTGCTCCATCGCGTGATCGAGCCCCACCGCGCGCAGTTCGTCGACTCCGGCGCCATGTGGCTCGGGGCGGCGCCGCACTATCTCGCCCGCCTCGAGGTGCTGCTCGGCCGCCCGGAAGATGCCGACGCGAGCTTCGCCGCGGCCGCCGAGCGTTACGCGGAGCTCGGCGCCGACGCCTGGCTCGCCCGACTGCGGATCGACTGGGCCGGCGCTCTCGCCGCCCGCGGCGACGGGGGA
>JAURVW010000944.1 GCA_030655275.1 Solirubrobacteraceae bacterium | reverse complement strand
AATACGTGCCTTATATGTATAGTTTTGTATCGAGTTGAAACGTTATCGGTCTATCGAATATTAGGCTATTAGATTAGACCTAACGTTCAACATACGACAATTCAACTCGCACGGATGAAACGATAAGTTTTGTTGGTCGGCTGCCGTACAAACAGATCGGGTCGCTGGTCTAAAGTTCGGTAGAATGAGCTTCGCCGCACCATTAAAGGGCGGCTCCACCTCCTGAAAATAGTAATATATATCGGTATATAAATCCGTTTTGATTAACCTTCTACCTCTGATCGAGATTTGTCGTAAAAGTAATAGAAGACTGTCTGGGCAACTTATTTGATAGATTCATAATACCATAGTCTGGCATGCTATATTACGAAACTCGAAAGGGTTTAAAGGAGTAATGTTCCTGTGACATCGTGCAATCATGGGAGAGTTAAATGGCCTTGATCAATCTGAACGGTCTTCTGACGGGATCGACGATCAACACAGTGCTTGGCAACATCATCGGCGGAGGCAACAACCCAAGCCCCACGAACATTGTGAATGTCGATATCGATGCGCTCAACAGTCTTCTTTCCGGCGGGCTCGACCTGAGCGTCGGCGGCTCGTCTCTTGTCAACGTCAACGGCGAGATCCGCCTGCTGTTACCCAATGGCACATCCAGTCCGCTCAACCTGACAGGATTGACAACCACGATCGGCACCACGGTGGGCGATCTGCTGGATGGCACCGTCGTCATCGGGCTGGGTGGTAATGACACCGTTTCAGGCGGAACCGGCAACGACATGCTGGACGGGAGTGACGGTGATGACACGATCGTCGGAAACGGCGGCAACGACACACTCACCGGCGGCGCCGGCAATGATTTCATTCAAGGCGGCGGTGGCGATGATCAAATCTACGGCGGGACGGGCGCCGATACGATTTTCGCAGGCGACGGAAACAATACGGTCGTCGGCGGCATTGACTGTTCCGACGGCGCCGATCTGATCACCGCCGGGTCAGGCAATGATTTGATCTTC
>JAURVW010000942.1 GCA_030655275.1 Solirubrobacteraceae bacterium | reverse complement strand
CGTCGACGTGGCCGACCTCGATGGCCGTGATCCAGTCGGCGTTGGCGTCGCGACTGATGAAGAGCGGTGGGCGGGTCGTCATGGAGAGAGGTCGCGCCGGGGCCGGTCGATCTGACAGCGCGGGGCCTGAAAGAAGGAATGGACTCGGGGCGCCGCGGTGATGTCAGATTCGGATGGTCGAGTCGCGACCTCGGCATACACCACCTTCAGACGAAACGAGTCTCCGTTGACCCTCACACCGGCCTTCGCCGATGCCCTGCAGTTCATGTGCGAACACCACGGCGACCAGGTCCGCAAGGACCTCGCGGGGACGCCGTACGTCGCCCACCTGATGTCGGTCGCGGCGCTCGTGATGGAGCACGGCGGCAACGAGGACGACGGGATTGCCGGGCTGCTGCACGACACGATCGAGGACGCGGGCGGAGTGGAGATCGAGGCCGTGATCGCGGAGCGCTTCGGGCCGGAGGTCGCGCGGATCGTGCGTGCGGTGTCGGACACCGACCAGATGCCGAAGCCGCCGTGGCGCGAGCGCAAGCAGGCCTACCTCGATCACCTGGCGACGGCTGACCTGCGGGCGCTTCGAGTGTCGGCCGCCGACAAGCTCCACAACGCGCGCGCTCTTTACGCCGACTACGTGCGCGACGGCGAAGTGCTCTGGGACCGCTTCAGCGCCGGTCGCGAGGACCAGCTGTGGATCTACGGTGAGTACGGGGCTGCGTTCGAGCGACGCCTGGCGGAGCTCGGCCAGAGCGAGGGGTCGACGGCGGAGCTCGTCGCGACGCTGCAGTTGACGGTCGCGCAGTTGGCCGAGGCGGTGGCGGCGAGCGGAGCGGCGGGTCGCTGACGGCGCGGAATTGGGTCAACGACCAGCCGGCGAGCTGAGCCCGAGGTTCCGGCCGGGGCCGGCCGGTGATGGGGACCCGCGAGGTCCCCGCCACCAGCCGACGTCCCGCCTACGGCAGGCGCTGCACGAGCAGCGACGCGTTCGCGTTGATCTGCGTCCCGCCCGCAAGCGTCTGCAGGGTGACGGCCGAGGCAGAGCTGTGGTTGCGGAGGGTGAGAACGTCGCCAGAGAAGAGGGGGAGGATCAGCGAGCCGTTGTTCTGCTGGGTGCCCGCTCCGGAGCCGGTCACGCTTCCTGGTGCCGGGGCGCCGTTGACGAAGATGGCGAACTGGTTGGGCTCGACGCCTGAGACGGAGAAGTCGACGCGGTAGTTACCGTCGGCAGGAATCAGGGTGTCCGGCGTGCCAGGCGCGTGGACGAGCCCGGAAAGCACGCCGTTGGTGTCGAAGACCACGTCTGCCTCGATCGCGACGACCTGGCTGCCCCGGTTGTAGATGTGGCCGTAGTCGGCGGCCGCGTTGGCTCCTGCCACGCCCGTGGGGCCGGTCGCGCCGCCGGCGCCAGTCGGACCGGTTACGCCCGTGGCGCCGGTCGCGCCGGTAACGCCAGCGATGCCGGTCGGCCCGGTTGCGCCTGTCGGGCCGGTGGAGGCGTTGCCCGATGCGCCGGTCGCCCCGGCCGCGCCCGTGGCACCAATCGGTCCCGGAGACCCGACAGCACCGGTCGCCCCGGTTGCGCCAGCGGCACCTGTGGTTCCCGCGACACCTGCGAGGCCTTGGGCGCCGGTCGCACCGGTCCCGCCTGCGAGGCCCTGAGCGCCGGTAGCGCCTGCGGCGCCCGTCGCGCCAACCGCACCCGAGGAACCTGCGGCGCCGCTGACGCCGACCGCG
>JAURVW010000941.1 GCA_030655275.1 Solirubrobacteraceae bacterium | reverse complement strand
TCCCCGACGAGCTCTACGGCGGCGACGGCCAGCTCACCCGCGCCGAGCTGCGCGCCATCGCCCTGGCCTCGCTCGCGCCGCGTGCCGGCGAACGACTCTGGGACGTGGGCGCCGGCAGCGGCACGATCGCGATCGAGTGGTGCCGCGGCGCGGCCGGGGCGACCGCCGTCGCCATCGAACGCCGCGAGGACCGCGCCCGCACGATCGGGGAGAACGCTTCGGTGCTCGGCGCACCGGGCGTACAGGTCGTGGTCGGGGCCGCCCCGCTCGCGCTGGAAGGGCTCCCGCAGCCCGACGCGATCTTCGTCGGCGGCGGCCCTGCCGTCCCCGGACTGATCGACGGCTGCTGGCAGGCGCTGCGCGCAGGCGGACGACTCGTCGCGGCGGCGGTCACGCTCGAGGGCGAGGCGGCGCTGGCGGCGGCCCACGCCACGTACGGCGGTCGGCTGGTGCGGATCGAGACGTCGCACGCCGAGCCACTCGGCAGCTTCACCGGCTGGAAGCCGCAGCGACCCGTCGTGCAATGGTCGGCGACGAAGGAGCCACAGGGATGAGCCAGGGCACCGTGCACTTCATCGGCGCCGGTCCCGGCGCCGCCGACCTGCTCACGCTTCGCGGCGCGGCCCTCATCGGGCGCTGCCCGGTGTGCGTCTACGCCGGCGCGCTCGTGCCGGACGCCGTCCTGGAGCACTGCCCGGACGGCGTGCAGCTCATCGACACCCGCGACCTCGACCTCGACCAGATCACCGAGGCGCTCGTCGGAGCGTCGCGCCGCGGCCAGGACGTCGCCCGGCTGCAGTCGGGCGACCTGTCGATCTACAGCGCCCTGACGGAGCAGATCCGCCGTCTCGACGAGGCCGGCGTGCCGTGGGACATGACCCCGGGCGTGCCGGCGTTCGCGGCGGCCTCGGCCGCGATCGGCCGTGAGCTGACGGTCCCCGGCGTGGCGCAGTCGCTGATCCTCACCCGGCACTCCAAACGCGCGACGGCCATGCCGCCCGGCGAGGAGCTGGCCGGCCTCGCCGCCCACGGCACCACGCTCGCCCTCCATCTCGCCACGCAGGCGATCGAGGAGCTCGCCCCGCTGCTCGCCGAGCACTACGGCGAGGCGTGCCCGGTCTACGTCGTCGCGCGGGCCAGCTGGCCCGACGAGCTCGTCATCCGCGGCACCGTCGCCACGATCGCCGCCCAGGTGCAGGGCGCGGGCCTCGTGCGCACCGCGACGATCCTCGTCGGCCCCGCCCTCGCCGGCACCGGCGCCGACGGCGCCTGCGTGAGCCACCTCTACTCTCCCGACCGCGACCGCACCCTCGGCGAGGGCGCTACTTCTTCTTGACCTTGCTGAAGGGAACGCCGCAGTAGAACGAGACCGGCTGCTGGAGCTTGGCGGTCTGACTCTTGCCGCCCCCGACGCGGAACTTCACCTTTGCGTCGACGGTCATCGTGAAGACGATCACGCCCGTGGAGCTGAGCCCGCGGAACTCACGCTTGTCGACCGAGAAGCCGGTCGAATAGGGCGCCGTCCGATCGGTCTTGTGGCGGGGCGTGAGACCCTTGGTGGTCGACCACTCCACGCTCGAGATGGTCGGCTTGCCCTTCGTCGGACCGACCGACTGCACGCCGAGCGTGACCGAACCCGTCTTCGAGCACTCCGCGCTCGGCTTGAACGTGATCGCGATGCGGTGATCCGGGCCGACCGCCTCCTCGGAGGAGACATCCGTCGGGGTGACCTTCACGGTCGCGACGCCGTCGGCGCCGAGCGACCGCCACGCGATCCAGCCCTGGCCGTCTCGACCCGCCCCGACCACGAGGCCCTGCGCGGGACCGATGCCGGACGACGCGATCGCGGTCTTCGGGCCGAAGTCGCCGCCGGGCCGAGCACGGCGGTAGATGATGCAGTGCTGCTTGGCCGTCTCGTGCGGACCCTTGCCCTGGCAGCCGTCGTACTCCGAGCTCCACACGGCATGGCGGCCACCGGCGAGGTCGAAGGAGAGGTTCTCCGTCTGGTGGACCCCGCACGACTGCACGCCGTCGGCGCCGAGCGGCCGCGGCGCGCCGAGCGTGAGGCCGCGCAGCGAGGAGACCTCGATGCCGGTCTTGCAGCGCGACGAGCCGATCAGCGCGGCCCCGCGCAGCGTCGACGCCAGACCGAACACGGCCCCGCCGCGGATCGGCGTCCACGGGCCGTCGATCGCGGCGCCGTCCGGCCCGGCGACCACGCGCAGGGCGGCCCGCGGCGCCTTCTTCGCATCCGTGAGCACGTCGGCGCTGGTGTCGAAGCCGGCGAGCACCACCCGGCCGTCCTCGAGCACACCGACCCCGCGAGCGGAGTAGGTGTCGACGCCCCCGACCCGGCCGGGGTTCTCGAGGCGGTCGAGGATCGGCCGGTCGAGCCCGATCGCGGCGAAGACCTGGGCCTTGTCGCCGGGCACGTAGTCGCCGAAGAGCGCGTACAGCACGCGCCCGTCGGCCGAGAGGGCCGCGTCGACGATGCTGCCTTGGAAGAGTCCCGTGTTCACGCGGAAGAACGCATAGTCCCAGCTCTGGCCGTCGTCCTTCGAGGAGATCACGAGCGTGCCGCCGCCGATCTGCGCGGGCCCGTTGTACGACACGACGATCCGCAGGACGCCGTCGCGATCGCGCAGGATGCGCGGCGGCGTGAGTGCGTCGACCACGAAGGTGCGCTTGACGGAGCAGGCGCGGGCGCCGCGCGGCAGCTTGCAGAAGATCACGTTGTCGCCGGTGCGGGTCCCGGCCGCCGGCGGGGTGCTCCACACGAGATCGGCGGTGCCGTTCTCCTCGACCGCGAGCGACGGCTCGTCGCCACGCCCGAAGTCCAGGACCTTGCCCGCGGGCACCGCCGGGGCGCTCTCGGGCAGGCCGTCGGCAGTCGACTGCACCACGAGGTTCACGGCGCCGAAGTCGGCGCTCTTGATCGTGATGCCCGCGAGGTAGGAGGCGCCGTCCGGGTAGGGATGGATGCCACTCACGGTGTACCTGCCCGGCGAGCCGGCGACGGGCGCGAGGATCCCGTCGGTGGGGGCTGCGCCGTCGCCCCAGTCGATCGTCACCTTGAAGTCTGCGGGGGTACCGAGCGGGTTCTCGTCGGCGATCGTCGCAACCACCACGCCGCCGCCCGCGGCCGCCGTCTTGAACGTCGTGCCCTGTGCGGTCACGGGCGCGTCGGTCACGTTGAAGGTGACCCGCTCGGACACGTCCGGGTTCGCCGCATCGGTGATCGTCACCGAATAGCTGCCGAGCTTGGCGAAGGTGTGAACCCCGGTCACCGTGCCGGACTTGTCGGGTTGGGTGGCAACCGCGGTGGTCTGCTTCGCGGTGCCGTCGCCCCAGTCGATCGTGACCTGCTTCGGGACCGCGTTGCCGGTGAAGGTGGCGACGACGCCGGTGAACGGCTTGCCCTCGACGGCGTCGGCAGCGAGCGCGGGCGACGCGACCCCGAGAATCAGGGCGACCGTCGCCAGGAGCAGGAGCACGGGTGCGCGACGCATCACTTGTTCTTCGTCTTCTTGGTCTTTTTCGCCGGGACCTTCAGCGCGGCCGCCGTGGTCGGGCCGGTCCGCAGGGCCTCGGTGACGCCGCGGACGGTGATCTTCACCGAGTCCTGCGCGGTGACGTCCGGGATCGTGACCTTGCGGGTCTTGCGGGGCGTCGACAGCATCACGGTGCGGCCGTCGCTGATCGTCGCCACCACGCGGTAGGTGTCGAGGTTCGAGGCGGCCGACCAGCGCACGGTGGCCGAGGTCTTGCCGCGCGAGACGCTCGCCGACCGGATCCGGCTCGGCAGGCGACGGCCCGGCGCGGCGTACTTCGCGACGGTGAGGCTCCGACGGGGCAGGTCGCCCTGGACGACGGTCGCCTGGATCTTGCGCAAGCCCTTCGCGCCGTCTCGCGGCGTGAAGCGGATGGAGCCGGCGGTGCCCTTCGCCTCACCGAGCACGTGGGTGACGCCGCCGCCGACCTCGGCGAAGCGCACGGTCTGGCCCTCGATTTTCTTGATGGAGTAGGTGAGCGTGCGACGGTAGCCGGAACCCGAGACCTTCGCCTTCACCGACGGCTCCGGCAACGGGTCGGCCTGCTCGACGGCGGTGATGGCGCTCGAGCCGGGCTGCGGCGTGATCGTCCACGGCTGCGTGCCGGGCTCCGTGACGACGAAGATCGTCTGCTTCTTCTCGTAGTCCTTGAAGACCATCGAGTCGGCGTTCTTGACGCCCTTCGAGGGCGCGGCCGGCGTCGTGATCTGCGCGCCCGTCGGTCCACCCGCGAGCGTGACCTCGGGCGGTGCGGTGTCGCCGGTGAGCTTCACGAGCGCGTAGTCCTTCCCGGCCGGGAAGGAGACGGTCTGCGGGCCGGTCTGGGCGCGCGTGCCGATGCCGCCGGGCAGACCGAGGCGGGCGCCCGACGCGCGGGTGGCGCGGTACTCGCCGATGTCGCAGCTCGGGCCCATCACGGAGAGGGAGGTCGGCCACTTGATGCCGAAGCCAACGCCGACCTCCACGCTCGCGAGGTTGATCGAACCGCAGGCCGCGAGCCCCTCGGAGGAGATCACGCCCTCCGCCGAGACGCAGGCCACGGAGAACACGCAGGCCGTGCCCTTGCCCTCGACGCTGAACGCCTTCAGCCCGTCGACCCAGCCGGAGACCTGGGCGTTCAGCGACACGATCGCGAGATCGAGGCCGACGTTGCCGGAGAACGCGATCTGCCCGTCCGTGTCGGCCGAGAACGCGAATCCGCCGAGCGGGATCCCGACGACCTCGAGCCCGCCGGAGCCGACGTCCTCGGCGCCTGGCGCGCACTTGGAGACCTGGCAGAACGAGCCGGCTGCGACCTCGATGCGGGCGAGCGGGCTACCGGGGAACGACAGGCGGAAGTTGCCGTCGATCCGCACCATGTGGAGCGCGCCGAGCTTCGGGCCGACCGAGAACCCGACCCCGCCCTGGATCGTGAACGGGTCGACGCTCACCCCGAAGGAGATCCGCTGGAGGAAGATCGCGGGCGCGACCGAGGCGTTGATGCCCTCGACGCCCACGACGAGCTTCTTCAGCGCGCCGTTCTCGACCGAGACCTCGGCCGACGCGGCATACGGGATCGGGACGACGAAGATCGTGGCGCTGCCGCTCCACTGCTTGCTCGAGTCGAGGTAGGTGATCAGGACGTCCTTGACCTTGAGCGGGCCGAGCAACGCCTCCTTCGCGGTGATCTTGAGTCCGTCGGGCCGGAAGCCGTCCTTGAGGTCGGCGCGCAGCACCACGGTGCCCGTCACGCCGCCGAAGATCTTCGGGAGGCTCACGTTCACGGTGAGTTCCACGGCGCCCTTGCGCAGCTGCAGGTCGGCGGAGCCGCCGATCGGAAAGCCGAAGACGCTGCCGCGCGCGGAGACCTTGAGGTTCGGTAGCGCGAAGCTCTCGAGGGTCTTCGACGGGAGCCGGAGGTCGAACGGGAGGTTCTCGAAGATCGTGATCGAGCCGACGCGCGCCGAGAGCTTGCCGAGCTCGCTGCCGGGGCCGTCGACGTAGAGCCGCAGGGCGGTCGGGTCGAGGATGATCGTCGACTTCGCCTCGGGTTGCATGACGATCCCGTTCACGTTCACGCGGCCGCTCGCCTCGAACTTCCCGCCGTCGATCGCCTTCAGGCAACCCTCGGCCTGGATGAGGCCGAAGGCCACGATCTTGCCGCATTCGAAGGGCGGGCGGACGACGTCGGCGGGGTTCGGGACAGTGCCCGGTAGACCGCCGGGATTCGTGCCGGGCCCCGTGCAGGACTGGCCGTCGGCGCTGCAGAAACGCGCGACGGAGAGGGTCTCGCCGTCGCCGTCGCCCACGCGCCCGGCCACGAGCAACTTGCCGTCGGTCTGCGGGGTAAGCGCTGCGCCGAAGGCCGGAAGGCCGGGGGAGGTGACGAGCGCGGCGCCCGGCGTGGAGGACGAGGGGGCGAAGGTGGCGTCGAGGACGCCGGTCGGGAGGAACCGCGCAGCCGCGAACTGACTCGTGGCGACGCCGCCCGCATCCTGGGTCGCGCTGCCGCCCGTGAGGATCTTGCCGTCAGCGGCGATCGCGACGCCCGCGGCCTCCGAGCTGCCGCCGGTGCCGATCGCCGCGAGCGCGACGCCGCCGGCGCCAAAGCCCGCCTCGGGCTGGCCGTTGGCGGCGCTCAGGGCGGCCAGGGCGGTCTTGCCGACGTTGTCGTCGGTCGCGCTGCCGGCGACGACGATGCGCG